>CALFHF010000202.1 GCA_937875855.1 uncultured Flavobacteriales bacterium | reverse complement strand
TCACCCATACTTCTACTTCATAAGGAACCCCCTGTGTAAGTGAAATTCCAGTAGAAGTAAATCTTCTGTGTGGTCCTTGGATGTTGGTCAATTGAGCTAAGTTCAATCCTTGAGTAGCACCAGTAGTAATCTGCAGAACTGAATCAGATGATAAGTTGGACTTGGATCCCAACCAACCGGCTGGGCTATGGGTGTTCGCCCATATATCAAAGTTGCTTTCGAACACAATCTGTCCGAAAGAGATGCTAGCTATCATCAAGCCAGCTATTGTCAAGTAAAGATGTTTCATATTATCTAGGTTTAAACTTTTTATCAATTTTCAAATACATAGATGTCATCCAATTCCCAGGTAGCACCTGCAGAACCAGTTCCAGTATAACGGTATCCAATAGTTGTCTCAGCACTGATGTATGGTGATAGACTAATCGTTCCTGATGGTGTCTCTACCCAACTTCCTTGAGAATAATTAGCTTGTACGGGGTCCCACGTTGCAGTACTGACATTTCCTCCTGAGCTCACGAAGTTTGTAGATACATAAGTCTCCATCTGCGCGCCTGTGTAATTTGACATAGTCATAAAGCTGAACGCTGGTGATGCAGTCCCTGTTAAATCGATCGCTGGTGAGATGTACCATACATCCGCTACAGAATTAGCAGTGCCATTCCAGTTTGTCACTTTCGCGAAATTATTTCCTGAGAAGAAACTTACTAACCATTGAGTAGAACCCAAAACAGTCTGCTGAGTCCATCCTCCTGAAGTTATGCTTAAATCTTCGAAGTTCTTAATCAAGATATACTCTCCTGTAGACCCATCGCATCTTAATGAATCGAATTCTAGCTCCGTTGCCTTTCTTACAAGCAATTGATGGTCTGCATTAAAGACACTTGCAATAGCTGTGATAGATCCGTTTCTACTTGGCATTAACGTTCCCGCAAATCCAGCAAAGTCACTTGTTCTCATGATCACCGTACTGCCATTGCAATCTTGTATATACCTGTTCTGAGCTGAAGTTCCAACAGGATTAGCAAAGGTCTTTCCTATGTCTCCGTCTTGTATCTCTACATTCTCTAGTCTCACTAATCTTCCGACTAGATTCACATCCGTATTCAAATCATTGATGGTGACTACTCTTGGCTCGATGAACTGACCATTCGCCTGAATGATAACCTGTTTGTTCACATCTACTGAATCCAGTTGAAGCAGTCCTGCATAACGAGAGACTGTGCTTCCTTTCAAATTCACTCTGAAATAATCTCCTACATACAATCCTCCATCTGCTAACGTTCTCATGTTGAGTGCTGCTGAGCTATCCTCACAGAACACGTTTTTATAGAAGTTACCTCCTATCTTATCTGCTGTAACTGTAGCCCAAAAGGTGTAATCCTCTGTGAATCTATAGGTACCTGAATCGGCATAAATCTGTGCCAAATCACCTATCGTGAGTGTGTCACCAATGGCCAATTGAAGTCCCTTTGGCTTGTCCAAGTCCTTTTCACAAGAGCTGAACATGAATGCGCCCATAATGGCCGCTACTAGTACAATTGAAATCCTTGAACTCATTTTATCTTCTTTCTAAAATTAGAAACTGAATCTGACCATGGCAAAATACGTTCTGCCATACATATATCCGTACTTATTATCGAACAGATCTACATTGCTGTAGGTGGGCCTTCCCTGTTCATATCCGCCTGTTACAAAATCTGTCTTGTCGAGTACATTACTCATGTTCATTGTCAACAGGAGATAATACTTACGCTGAAACCTCCAAGATTTTCCAGCAAAGAAATTAAGCACCCCTCCGTTGTCCAATTTCACCTGATCTACCAATTGATCATACTGTGGATCTGATTCAATCAGCGGAGCCACTTGAGTCTCTGTTCTTCTACTTCCTAATGGCTGTAAATACATATTAGCAAAGTAGCTGTAATTCAATCCTGTGAACCAGTAATGAGGATCCCTGTATGTGACCCCGATATTCAATGCTGTCTCTGGAGAACGACCTACGTGATAATTCTTTAGGTAAGCTTGCTGTGAACTGTAAACAGCATCAGAGTTGTCTAATACCGTAGTCACTGTGGGCCTGTCTTTATATATGTTCCTTCCTTGAGCTAAAGCACCACTCACGGTAACTGTAGAGGTAACATTCGCTTCCCATCCAAGTTCTATTCCTGTAGAGCGCTGATCAATGTTCGTTGTAGCTAGATTCACTAAGGAGTTACTCTCTTGATCGAAGAACGTGAATACATTCACTTGGTCATTTACATTGGTAGTATACCAAGTTAACCTTCCCTTGAATCGTGGATATCTAATCAGATAATTGACATCTAAACTGTTCACTTTTTCATTGACCAAGTCAGGTGTGATAGTGTTACGTGTTCTTGGTGATAAAAATGCATTTCGAGTAATGGGTGCTCTTGAAAGTACAGCTGCATTCATGGAAAGGAAATGTCTTCCGCTTATCTTATAATTCACTCCTCCTTTAACTCCTCCTGAAGTGAAGTTCTGGTGCTCTGATTCTCCTTTAGAATTCTCAGGAAATAGTCCATTCCTAAATTTTCCTTCTCTCCAGAAGCTGGTGAAATCGACAGTGGCTCCTACGTAGTAATCCAATTTTTCAGTCTCTCCGCTTAATTGGGTAAAAAGCTGTGTTTCCTTTTGAGCTATCTCATAATCATAGCCATAGCGCTCGTCTTCCTGAACTACGTTATTCGGATTATCAAGATTTGATTGGAATCCATTAGTCTCAAAGAAGTCAGTCAAAGCGAAACGGTCAATATCTAACCAGTATTCTCCACCTAAGAAGTCATTGACCACTTTATAGTTATCACTGTTATAAACACTGGTATTCAATCCTACATTCACCCTC
>CALFHF010000201.1 GCA_937875855.1 uncultured Flavobacteriales bacterium | reverse complement strand
GGTTCCTACAGCGATAATCTTGAATCTTGAATTCTTGGCCCCCGGCCTATACACCCTCATCGTCACCACTAAGGATGGAATGGTATGTTCGGAGAAAGTGATTATAGAATGAACGCTCTCAAAACACCCCTAATTTCCATTCTTCGGTCACCCCTCTCTTCCGAAGAAAGGGGCCAGGGGTGAGTTGGAAAACAAGCCAGGGTGAGGACTAATTCAAATCAACTCAGCCACAGTAAATATACTTCCGGTAATCAAGATAAGGTCTTTCTTTCCAGTTGCTTTTTTAGCGCCTTCTAAAGCCTCTTCAAGACTGAGATACGTCTTGCCTTTCAATCCTAATTCACCAGCCTTAGAACACAGCTCTTCAGCGGGCATAGCACGTAAGAGTTTCGCTTGGGAGAAATGATAGTGAGCATCAGAAGGAAGGAGAGAGAGCACACTTTTCACATCCTTATCGCTGACCATGCCCATGACTAGATGAAGCTTGGAATAGTGTTCTTCTTTCAGGTTTTCTAGGAGCGTGGTGATTCCATGTACATTATGCGCAGCATCAGCGATGATGCGAGGGCCAGCTTCTTGGATAATCTGCCAGCGACCCATAAATCCGGTCTGAGGAATGATGTGATTCAGTCCATGATTAACATTCTCTTCAGGGAGATTCCAGCCACGCATGCGCATTCTATTTACTGCTTCCAGAACAGTCGCCATGTTGCGTTGTTGGTAGCTTCCTTTCAGATCCGTTGTAATTGGAATACTGCTTGCTTTGACTTGAACTAATTCCGCACTTCTGCTTTCTGCTACAGATGTGAACACAGGAAGAATGGCTTCATTTCCTTCGGCTATCAACACAGGAATTCTATGTTTAATAATGCCCGCTTTCTCTAGTGCTATCTTTTCTAAGGTATCTCCCAAGAACTGCTGATGGTCAAACCCAATGGGCGTAATAATGCTGAGTTCAGGCTCTACGATGTTCGTGGAGTCGAGTCTGCCTCCCATACCCGTCTCTATAATGGCTATATCCACCTTCTGAGCCTTGAAATAGTTAAAGCCCATAAGAACTGTCAATTCAAAAAAGGAGGGCTGTATGCGCTCGAAACGGCTCTTGTACCTATCCACCCAATCCACTATATATTCTGAATCAATGAATTCCCCATTCACTTTTATGCGTTCCCTGAAATCTTTGTAATGCGGTGAGGTCATGAGTCCGGTCTTATATCCGCAGGATTGAAAAACGGAGGCTAGCGCATGAGCTGTGCTTCCTTTACCATTCGTCCCAGCAATATGAATGCACTTCATTCCCTCCTCTGGGTTCTCACACATGCGCGCAAGCTGCAGGGTGTTATTCAGGTCAGCTTTATAAGCCGCTGCACCCACGCGTTGGAACATGGGCAATTGACTAAAGAGGTAGGAAAGGGTTTCTTCGTAATCCATAAGGAGCGTTCAACTATCGCCTACGATGATAAGAAGCTCTGAGAAAAGAAGGGACAGTAATTCTTATTGAAGCACAAAGAAAAAGGTGAGTTTACCTTTCTGTTCCACAGCCGCTGAAGGGTCAGAGGTGAATTGGGCTTTCATAGCAGCGCCTTTAGCCAGATTGAATAAGTATTGACTTGTAGTATTCGACTCGGCCAGATTAGGTGAAGTGCGGGTCACTTTTCCGTTCTTATCTACCCAGATATTCAAGACCACCTTTCCTTCTTCATTGGGCTTTTCAGTCACAGTGGCACCGCCATTATATCCGCGACCTGCAAGTTCCCAGTTATTTCCGCTTCCGCCCATGACGCCTTTTCCTGAAGGAGAGCCATCAGGACGACCTGTATTTCCTAGGCCTTTATCATCTTCGCCTTCAGATCCGCCACCCTTAGGGCTGGTGAATACATTCTCCATCGCGTTTTGAAGCTCTTGGCTAGGCTTTGGTTTAGGCTTTTCTATGGGCTTGGCTGTTTCTTTAGGTTTAGGCTTGGTTTCAGGAGTGCTTATGGGGCTGTCCTCTTGTGTGGCTACTTCTTCATCTGCTTGTTCGCTAGGATCTGAAGGAGTTGCTTGAGCTACCTCTTCCACGGTCTGGTCAGGAGAGATAACTTGACTTTCTACATCACCAGAGCCAGAATCAGTCCAGCCGAGTTCTATCTCAGCACCTTCTTCTTCAGGAAGAGGATTAGGCTGGCTCAATCCCACCACCATGAAAATGAGCAAGAGGGCCACATGGAATACGATGGTTCCTATGAGTCCTTTTCTTCTGTCCTTATCCTTTAAAATTTCCATGTTAAGCAGGTTTCGTGGCCAGCACGATCTTCCACTTGTTTCGTTTAGCAATGTCCAGGACTTCTACGGTTTGTCCAGTAGGCACTGCTTTATCTACGTGTAAGACCAAGCTCTTTTCCTTATGTACACGCATGGCTTGCTTAAGTTCAAATTCAAGGTTTGCTGGGTTGATAATCTTGGTTCCTACGGAGTAGATATTATCAGCATGAATGCTCAAAGAAACGGTCTGTTTTTCACTGCTCTTGTTATTGCTGTTAGGCAAGTCCACAGGCAAGGCATACGGGCTTACCATAGTGCTCAAGATGATGAAGAAAATGAGCAATAGGAAGACCAGGTCCGTCATGGAGGACATGTTGAAAGAGGGGTCTACTTTGCTTCGTGATTTCAGATCCATGCTCCTAATTATTTAGTAGGTGTATCCAAGACATCCAAGAATTCTATGGATGACGCCTCCAATCCGTTGATGACATTAGTCAAACGAGCAACAAGGATATTGTAACAGATATAGGCCATGATTCCAATTACAAGACCAGCCACAGTTGTCACCATGGCTTGCATGATACCTCCAGAGAGTGCCGCTATTTCTACACCATTAGCGCTGATCATCATCTGATGGAAAGTCTGAATCATTCCTAGGACTGTTCCCAAGAAACCAATCATGGGTGCTGCTCCTGCAACGGTGGCTAATGTAGGAAGTCCACGCTCTAGCTTGCTTACTTCTAATTTCCCAACGTTCTCAATACTGTCGCTTATATCCTTGATAGGTCGACCAATCTTGGTGATTCCTTTTCCAATCATATGACTCACAGGAGTATCTGCTTGGCGACATAAATCGATAGCTGATTCCATCTTCTCATCCAGAATGTAATCCTTGATGCGGTTCATGAAATCTTTCTCCACCTTGCCAGCTTTGCCTATAGCGAGCATACGCTCGATGAAGATGTAGATGGCGATGACGGATAAGATGCCGAGCGGCCCCATGATATACCAACCACCGTCCTGAATCAACTGCCAGATGGAGATGGTTTCTTCCGTTGGAACTTCACTAAGAGTTCCGGCAGCGTTTACGAGGGTGTCAACGCCCTCTGAGATCTGTGATAAGAATAACAAGTTCATAGATTGCTTTACGTATTGAATGAACGCCCAACATCAGGCGCATATTTCATCACATCGAAGGTAAAGCGAGGAATGAGCTTCAAGCCTCTATCACGGGCGCATTATTAACAAGCCCCTGCCTATAAAGCAATCAGAGCAGAATGACGCGCATGACCATGAAGGCCGCAGCACCAGAAAGGAAGCCTATAAAAGCCAACCAAGAGATGTTTCTCAAATACCAGAAGAAATCTATGCGTTCCATACCCATTGCGACTACTCCTGCAGCTGAACCTATGATGAGAATACTACCACCTGTTCCTGCCGCATAGGCCACAAAGTGCCAGAGCTCATGATCCAATCCTTCAGAGAACATTCCAAGACTGGCAGCAACTAAAGGCACATTGTCTATAACTGCTGATCCTAAACCAAGCATCAAGACCACAAGGTCAGACACATCCGTGTGATATTCAGTTCCAAGCATAGGCGTACTCGACTTTAGCCAAGAAGCAAAGCCATAAAGTTCACCAAGAGATTCAAGAGCCGCTACGGCCATTAATATTCCAAGAAAGAACAGGATACTAGGCATCTCTATTCGCGCTAAAGACTTGTGCACAGGACTGTGGTGAGCAGCATTTACATGCTCTGAATCTGTAACATCTGAGATAGAGAATTTGGTGCGGCTATAAATCTCAGCGAAGATGGCTACAACACCCAAAGAAAGCATCATTCCCATGTAGGGAGGTAAATGTGTTACCACTTTGAAAATTGGAACAAAGACAATAGCTGCGAGTCCCAAATACAGCATGACACTGCTGTACTTTCCTGGTTTGGATTCTTCTCCCATGGGAGTGTCTAAATCTCCTTTGAAGGCAGGTAACATAGTCGCCACAAGGGTAGGAACTGCCATGCACAGGAATGATGGAATGAAGAGCATCTCTATGAGTTTACCAGTAGAAACTTTATTGCCTATCCAAAGCATAGTTGTAGTAACATCACCTATAGGTGACCAAGCTCCACCCGCATTGGCAGCAATAATGATGAGTCCAGCAAACCACAATCGATC
>CALFHF010000200.1 GCA_937875855.1 uncultured Flavobacteriales bacterium | reverse complement strand
CAGATTTTTGCATTCGGAAAATCTCATCCATACTTTCTTCCTTAGATGCTTCCAGTTCAAGTTCCCACTTAATTAGTTTACGGTAAAGGTCCATCCATTCTTGGGTGTCCATACGACTGCCCAACTGCATGCCAATCTGCCTGAATTCCTGCTGATAGCCAGAAGTGGTTTTCTCGCTCACCAAGCGCTTGTCGTCCAAGTTCTTCTTGAGCGTGAGCAGAATTTGATTCGGATTCACAGGCTTGATGAGGTAGTCAGAGATTTTAGAACCTATGGCTTCTTCCATAATAGCTTCTTCCTCACTCTTTGTAATCATCACGATGGGAAGCGCGGGATAGAGTTCCTTTATTTGTGATAAAGTCTCCAGGCCATTCAGACCGGGCATGTTTTCATCCAAGAATACGATGTCAAAATGCTTTTCCTTCACTCTGTCAATGGCATCTTTGCCATTCGTGACTGTTTCTACCACATATCCTTTATGTTCAAGGAACATGACATGAGGTTTTAACAATTCTATCTCATCATCGGCCCATAGGAGGGTAACTGGCATATTGTTGTACTTAAATTCGGCCTGTCCATAAGGCCATTTTGGGGAAACATTACCTTTGGTCAAATTAAAGGATAATTGCGGGAGCCTTCTTCATTCATCAATAGACGTAAGGTCTTGAACGATCCAGTCTATGGATTTATTACGATTCCTGATCGATTGATTTTCGATCTTATACAACATCCTTATTTCCAGCGTCTTAGGAGGATTACACAATTAGGGCTTTCTAGCTTAGTTTATCCCGGGGCCAATCATCACCGTTTTCATCATGCCTTAGGAGCCAGTTATCTGATGACCTTGGCACTGGACAGCCTTCAGTCCAAGGGACATGAAGTTACGGAAATGGAGCGCCAAGGAGCTATCGCAGCTATTCTGTTACATGACATGGGGCACGCACCGTTCAGTCATGCATTGGAAAGAGATATAGTATCTGGAATTGATCATGAGCACATTTCATTGATGTTCATGGAGCGACTGAACAAGGAAATGGATGGAGCTCTGGATACCTGTATTTCCATTTTCAAGAAAGAGCATCCAAAGAAATTTTTAGGCCAATTGATTTCAGGCCAGCTAGATGTAGATAGGCTTGATTACCTAAAAAGGGATTCCTTCTACACCGGGGTATCAGAAGGAGTAGTGGGAAGTCAGCGTATCATCAAGATGCTTGACGTGCATGAAGGAGAGATTGTAGTAGAAGAGAAGGGAATTTATTCAATTGAGAATTTCTTGGTTGCAAGGCGACTAATGTATTGGCAAGTCTATTTACATAAGACCGTAATCGCAGCTGAGTTCCTTTTAGTAAGTATTGTGCGCAGAGCGAGAGAGCTCTTTTCACAAGGAGAGGGGTTGTTCGCCTCACCCGCCTTGAAATATTTCTTGACGCAAAAGATAGGGAGGAAAGAGTTCGAGCAAGATGAGCAAGTGCTACATCAGTATGCCTCCTTAGATGACCATGATGTCTTAGGGGCTATCAAAGTTTGGACGGGGCATAAGGACAAGGTGTTGAGTGAGTTAAGCACTGCTTTGATCAATAGAAGATTGCCTAAAATTCGCTTGTCCAAAACTCCATTCACAGCTGAGGAAATAGAATTGTGGAAAGAGAAAGTCAAGAAAGCCAAGGACTTGAGTGATCAAGAAGTTGATTTCTATATCACTTCGGGTAAGGTGGTGAACAATGCCTATGACACGGATAATGAGCACATTCACATCAAGTATAAGGATGGCAGAGTGATAGACGTAGCTGAGGCCAGTGACACATTGAACATCTCAGCCTTATCTTCTAAGGTGGAGAAATACTTCTTGATGGTACCAAGGGATTGAAGCCTTAGTTCACTCTAGCAATAGGATTAGCAAGTCCTTTGTAGTCAACAACTTCCATCTTGATACTTCCCACTAGGATGTTCGCTTTGGCAAGAATAGGAATCTTGTTCTGGTCATCAGTAATCCATACTTGAAGGTCTTCACTATCTTTGAAAATCCTTCCTTCTTGAACCACGGGCACGAATTTCATACAACGGAATTTCCCGTTTCTTAAAGAGACGGTTTCTTTACCCACGTACCTGATGTTCAAGTCGTAGACTTCATCATCCATAAAGGTTTTAATGGTGAATTGATCACCAGACTTCGCGTTACTGAAGTCCATAGAACGTGCATAATAGAAGGAAGAAATCATATCCTGCACTCCTATAGGAATCTCATACACCTCGCCTTTACCGTTGTCTACTGCAGCATGGTTATGATGGAAGATATAGTCTTGACTCTTTTTGTAGCCACCTTCTTCAATACGTCTTACGAACTTCCAAGGCATCAAGCTCTCTTTATCTAGATAAGATTCATAACGATCTTTCACCTTAAAGAACCAGTTAAAAGCACCCAGAGAGTAACCCGTTCCTACGACATGGAACATCTTTCTGCCTAGACGTTCGTAATTAGTCTCTTTCACCTCTACAATAGCTTCACCAGCATCTACGAATCCGTAGTGAAGTCTATAGGTGAGCTTCTCTCCAGCTTGGAAAGCGCTTTGTGTTCTAGGGGCTAGGGTATAGGTGGGTTGAGAAGACAACACGACCTGTTTAGGCTTAGTGACTTGTCCTGTAGCACCTATGATACAGAAAAGGCCTGTTAAGGCTACTGTCATTGCTATGTTCCTGTAATTTTTCATGACTATTTGGTTCAATACATCAAGCATAATGCAAAGCATAGGCCAAAGTCTTGGAAGCCATGTCCAATCTAATGAGTATTCGGTAGGATCGAGTTTGTATTCGGTCATGATTTAAGAGCTCTACCTTGTATCTTCAATCAAAATTCTGACGTCATGAAACTAATGCAATTAATCCTGTCGATTCTCTTCATTTCAAACATAGGTTTTAGCAGCGCCCAGATAGTTGATCGATCTAAGGACAGGGCAGTCAATAAAACGAATAACCGAGTGGATAGGCGCATAGATCAAGGAATTGATAAAGGTCTTGATTCCATAGAAGGCTTGTTCAAGAAGAAGGAGAAGAGTGAAGTTGAAGAGACACAGGAATCTGAAGATGAGCAGCAAGAAGAAGAGAGCATCGAAGCAGTTCGGGAGAAGTCTTCCGTCACGGAAAAATCTGCCGGCCAGGAGTCGTATGACTTGTCATCTATGTTCAAGCCTGCCACATGGGAATCTAGCTATACATTTCAGTTGAAAGCCTTATATTCTAGCACGTCTACAGATAGTAAAGGAAGGACTGAGGAGAACGAAATGGAAATGATGTTTGCGGAGAACGTAATGGGTATGAAGACCATTCCTAAGAAAAAAGGAGACGTTCCCGCTCTCATCATTATTGACATCAAGAATAAGTCTATGATCACGCTGACAGAGGATGAAGGTGAAAAAAAGGGAATGGCCATTGCCATGAATGATGCTCAGATTTCTTCGATAGAAGACCAGGTGGAAGAACATGACTCGGAGATGACCATCAAGAAAACGGGAATGACGAAGACCATTCTAGGTTATCTCTGCGAAGAGTATGAATTCAGTGGAAGCGATACACGAGGAAATGCCTGGGTGACCGATGAGGTTTCCTATAATATGACAGGCTTACTTGGTATGATGAACACCAAGAAAGGAGGGAAAACCAGTTCTATGTACCCAGGAGGTTTTCTTATGACCTCTGATTCCAAGGATTTAAAGTCAGGAGACAGCACTCATTTCGAGGCTAAGAGCGTCATAGAAAAGGCAAACGAGAAAGTGGATTTAACTCCTTATAATGTCATGGACCCCATGAGTATGATGCAAAGGAAATAAGCAAGATTACAGCGTGCCTCCAAGGACGCAGGTCTTTTTAGTGCTGCTCACGTTGCCATCCAAATCGAAGAGTTCAATCAGAAGAATATACACGCCTATGCGAGCTTTGGCTCCTTCTTCATTGATTCCGTCCCAAGAAATAGTCCCCCGTGAGCCTACATATTCGTTTCTGCTCAGCAATCGAACCAATCTTCCTTCACGGTCGAAAATGCTGATATTAACTATCTGGCCTGAAGTCTCTAATTGGTAGTTGATGTTCAATACGTCCTCATATCCATCATTGTCAGGAGAGAATACTTCAGGATCCACAGAGAAGGAAAGCCCAGCATGGTTAGAAGGTTGTAATTGCGAATTCTCATAGCCAGGAGTGGCCCAGCCTATATTCTCAGCAGCGGAGTGCCAATTTGTTGGGTCATTGGTCAAGCGCTCGTAATCAACTCGTTCTAAGGATACTCCATTGAGGTCATCTATAAGTGCAAAGTGATAGGCATCACTATAGAAGAACTCATCATGGATGACCACATTAGGGTCAATCAAGATGACATAGCCTACATCGTCATTATAAGATGGAAGATCCAAGGTCTCTATGTAGTTGGCAGACCTTCCTAATGGGTATTGTAATGAGATGTTAGAAGGGTCCTCGGTTACCACCTTAAACCCTCCAGGGAAAATCAGAATCTGCTCTGTTGTGATGGTATTGATGTTCGAAACCAATCCTGAAGATCTATTGGCAATCTTCCAGTTTTTCAAGCTCAATGTCCTCAGCGAGCGGTTATAGACCTCTATGAAATCATATCCACCTGTACGGGGGTTGAAGAGAACTTCATTGATAATCAAATCTCCAGGTTCAGGGAGTTCTGGAATGGCTAAAAAGAAGTTGGCCGAGGGGGTTAATTCATTCCCTGAACAGTCTTCAATACCGGTAACATTCAGGGTGTATACAGTTCCAGTGTCTAACGGGTTGGCGAGCGTGAGTAAGAGTTCATTGCCTGCAGTAAGTTCTATGTTGGTAATGGTTATTGGAGGGCTCAAGCTCAGGTCCTCCGCATCAATGGAACCAAGTTCAATAAACTCATTGAAGCGAAGAATCACCTGATTCACGCCTTGAAGCAGAGCGATAGTAGCGAGAGGGGCAGTGAGATCCGGGCTGAGATCAAGAACAGCGTTCACTTGACCAGGAGTGCCTCCAGGGGTAGAGGAGCTTGCGCGCCAGTTATCTATGTTGCTGCACGGAAGCTCAGGGTTAATACGTTCTATGGAATAGCCTCCATCGTCTTTAGACGTATCATGATACCAAGCTAAGGAATAGACAATTTCATCCATGAGTTCGGCATTGGAATCGAAAAGATGTAGGTCATCACCCTCATTACTAAGAGCCGTGAAACTTGGAAAGGCATAGACAGTTCCAAAACTTGAAAGCATGTCCATGCTGCTATCATCACAGAGGATAAGATGTTCACCTGGAGCCATAAGATGAGGGCCAAAGGTCATGGTCGTTGTAGTATTCACTAGAGCCCATCCTGCAAGTTCTAAGGTCTTGTTAGAGCGATTATAAATCTCCAAGTATTCCACTTCAGGCAATCCTATAGCAGGACTTGGATCTGCCATAACTTCATTAAAGATGACATCTCCGGACTCAGCCTCTTCAGGAACAATAAAAGAAGATGTCGCACTCAAGATTATGTTTCCAGAGCAATCACTAGGACCTTCAATTGTGAGGGTATAAGCAGTCCCAGGAATTAGCGCGGGATCCACAGAGAGATTAATCTGTGTAGCTGATTGTGGTGACTCAGGGACTAATGTGACACCGGGGTCTAAGGTGTATGTTCCTAGGATTAAGCTCAGTTCATCCATGTTCTCATTAAACGTCAAGAGGATGTTGCTGAGGTTTATAATGTTGAGACTTTGAAGTTGAGGAGAGATCAAGTCATCAGCTATGAAAATGGAATTCTGTATTCCTGGCGTTCCGCCATCTGGGTTTTGGCTTGACCCCCAGTTACTGTCGGATGTGCAGGGTAGGAAAGGATTTTTTCTTTCCAAGGAATATCCCCCATCACTGAATGGAAGGCCTCCATACCAGCTAGTGGCGTATACTAGTTCATCGATTACTTCCCCTTCAGGGTCTATAAGGTGAAGATCATCGCCAGCATTACTCAAAGCAGTCAAAGCACTTACCACCAGCACATCTCCATAAGCTGAGAAAATGGAGAAGAAGGCATCATCACAGATGATTACATGTGCACCAGGAAGAAGAATGAAGGAGTTCAAGACCTCATCTTCTGCCGTATTTCTCAGATTCCAGCCGGCAAGATTAAAAGCAGATTCAGACGTATTAAATAGCTCTATATACTCAGCATCAGGCATTCCGATAACGGGAGTTGGGTCGGCCATTAATTCATTGATGACCACATCACCCGGACCTGGTATACCTAGTAGGACATACAAGAAAGGTAATTCTTCAGGATTCATCACATTGCTTGAAAGGTCCTGAACGTTGGAGACATTTAGGCTTTGCTGAATATTGGGAGGGAATTCTGTGGCAAAGGTCAAGCTCACAGTTTGTCCGTTCAAGCTCGCTGCAGATGGATTGTTCCCATCCCATTCGTAGGAAGAAAGAGCTTCTGCAGTCGTAGCATCCAGGGCTTCATTAAAGAGCAAGTCAATATGCAGAGCATCTATAACAGTCAGGGACTGTATGAGTGGAGATTCTGTGTCAATGAATCCATCACCCGTGACATTGACGTTGTCGAAATAGAATAGTGTAGAGCGAGTTGCTGTGTAATCACAGTTCACCCCGAAAAAGGAAGAGCTGGTATGAGTGGCATCCAAAGTTTGACCTTCTGAAACATACGTCCCTGTATTCCCAATATCTGAAAATAGCTCCCAGTTACCAACTCCATCACGTGTTACACGGATGCCCAGCTCCACAATACTGAGGTTCAAGCTCCCGTCACCTCCATCAATAATCTTTGTAGATGTGCTTCCAGTTTTTCTATACAGACTGACTTCATCAGCTGTATTCCCCAGCATGACGTAGTAGCCATTTAAAGGATTCTCAAGGTCAGATTGATCAGAGACCAGGTAGACATAAGCGCGGTTAGAGGAAGAAGGATTGAACTCCATTCTGAGCTTAATTTCCCAAACAGCGTTATTAATGATGTCAGATGGGGTACTGAGGTGAGACTCATTTTCGGCTGCGGTAGCGTTCAAGTGTAGCTCGAGGTTGGCATCCACTTCGAAATCAGCTATATCTCCTGACCAAACAGGGTTATTAAGTAAATCCCCATCATTGAAGTCATCCATCCATTGAGCCTCCGCAGAATTTATAATGCAGAGGCAGATAACGACCAGAAGATTAACAAGAGAGATAGAATAGAATTTCATAGGCTGTCCCGATCAACGGATGAAGTTAGTAATTTCGCTTTTGCCTAGATATATTTTAAGATAAAAGAAATTAATCGATGAGATTAGCATTGGTAGGAGCCACAGGAATGGTGGGAAGGAAAATGCTTCAAGTACTTGAAGAAAGGAAATTTCCCGTGACTGACCTTATTCCTGCAGCTCGAACAAGTGTGGGAGAAAAGGTCACATTTAAAGGGAGGGATTATACCGTAGTTGACATGCAAACTGCAGTAGATTCCTTGGCTGATGTGGCCATTTTTTCAGCAGGAGGTGGAGCTGCATTAGAATGGGCTCCTAAATTTACGGCTAAAGGCACTAAGGTGATTGACAATTCTTCGGCTTGGAGAATGGACAAGGACAAGAAATTAGTCGTTCCTGAAGTGAATGGAGATGTGCTTTCAGGAGGGGATATGATTATTGCAAATCCGAATTGTTCTACCATACAACTTGTTGTAGCCCTTAAGCCACTCTACGAACGCTATGGAATCAAGCGCTTGGTAATCTCTACGTATCAATCCGTTTCTGGAACAGGAAAGGCCGCAGTGGAGCAGCTAGATAATGAACGTGCTGGCATCGAATCAGAGAAAGTCTATCCCTACATTATTGATAAAAATTGCATTCCGCACTGTGATGTCTTCTTGGACAATGGATATACGAAGGAAGAGATGAAGCTCATGCACGAGACGCGTAAAATCATGGGCGATGAGAAGATAGCAGTAACGGCAACAGCTGTGCGTGTACCGGTAGATGGAGGACATTCTGAAAGTGTAAATGTGGAATTCAGGAAGGAATTCCACATGCAGGAAGTCAGAGAGATTCTTTCTAAGGCGGCAGGAGTCACCTTAGTAGATGACGTCAAGAATATAAAGTATCCTATGCCTCTTTATGGGAAAGATACAGATGATGTCTATGTAGGAAGATTGCGTAGGGATGAGTCGCAAGTGAATACCTTGAACATGTGGATTGTCTCTGATAACTTGAGAAAAGGAGCAGCTACTAATGCGGTGCAAATAGCAGAATACATGCTTCGGCAGGGCTTCCTTCCTGCCTAATCAGGTTACTTCAGAATATTCTCAACGAAATCTGTAATGTCTTTTATACTTGGGTCAGTCTCATAATAAAAGGCATTTGAAGCATTAAAAGACCCACTCACTTTTTGGGATTGTGTTTCAAGGAATCGAGCATGATCTCTGTGATGAAAGATGAGGTTCTTTTCTAATGGAGGACCTTCGAGTTTGGGTTTATTGGCCACCATTATAGGAGGGTCATTTTGATCCATGAAATTTGCAAAGTCAACTTTCGCTCTGTACTCATCAGTTTCAGATTCGAAGACCTCTCTGTTTACAGCTCCACTAGGAGCGTTTAATCCATATAGACCATAAAGCCTAGCTTTCATCTCAGCATCTAGACCTTCGTCATACTTGTAGTTATACTGTTGGAAGACCTCTTCCCAGCGTTTGACATCTAAGGATGATTGAGCATTTTCAGCAACAACTCCTGCCACTCTTGTGCTCATTCTGAGAATGGGGTCCGCACTCTGAGGTTCTGCCATATCATCTCTCAAGGCTACCCAAAGTGACATGCTTCCTCCAGCTGAAGTTCCTCTAAGAATGATTTTTTCGGGATTTATTCCGTTTCCGGGGGCTTCATATTTGAGCCGTTGCACAAGATATTTGGCATCTTCAAGACATTTCAGAACCCCTTGATTTTCATTGTTTCCAAGCAATCTATAATTAGCATTGGCAACAGCAATTCCTTCATTAAGATACGTCTCCATTTCTTTCATCACAGAAGTTTTCTTATAGAGAGAATTCTTGTTCCCTTGAACAAATCCTCCACCATGGAAGAAGATTACTACAGGTAATTTGTCCCCTTCTGAGAAATTCTTGGGTAAGACGAGATCATAGTCATTCTTGGAATCACTGGCATAGGGGATGTTAGCATATGCGATTCCATTGGCAGCTAATTCATGACCTGAGTCTCTATAGGGTACAAGGTCAGTAGGACCAGTGCTGCTGCTTTGATTCGTGCCGTTTCCTTGTTCAAGAATCTGATCTAATTCATGACATGAGCTACACCCCATGGTGATAAGTAGCCCCAGAATAATTGATATAAATTTTATGCTTTTCATTTCAATGGATGAAAGTAAGTAAATACACTGCCAATAATGGGATATAGCGAACTAGGGTAGTGGATGTAAGCACGATTGGAATGAAAGAATAAGCTTAGTATCAGCTTGATGCCACCCCTCTTTATAGCGATATTTGCTATCCATTAAAACTACAATGAACGACCACTTTTCTCGTTTTCGTGAAGGAGTAATAGGAATCGATGAGACATTCGATTCTCCTTTTGGTCGAAAAAAAATCATCTATGCTGACTGGGTGGCCAGTGGGCGTATGTATGGGCCTATCGAAGATAAGATTAGGAAAGAGGTTCTTCCCTTGGTTGCTAATACGCACACGGAGACATCCTATACCGGCACTATGATGACCAAGGCCTATCACGAGGCTCATCAGATTATCAAGAAACATGTAAACGCAAGTGAGCATGATGTGCTAATATGTTCTGGAAGCGGCATGACAGGAGTGGTGAATAAGTTTCAGAGGATCTTGGGCCTTAAATTACCTGAAGCCTTTAAGGAGAAGGTTGCTCTTAAAAAGGAAGAGAGACCAATAGTCTTCTGTAGTCACATGGAGCACCATTCTAATCATACATCTTGGTTAGAAACCACTGCTGAAGTGGTCATCATCAAGCCTTGTGATAAAGGAAATTTAGACGTAGAACATTTCAAAGAATTATTAGAAAGCTATAAAGACAGGTCCTTGAAGATTGCTGCAATTACATGCTGTAGTAACGTGACAGGGATTCATACTCCATATGCTCAGATAGCCTCCATGATACATGCTCAAGGAGGCTTTTGTTTTGTTGACTTCGCCTGTTCAGCGCCCTATGTGAAGATGGATATGCATCCTGAGGATCCAAGTCAGAGGTTGGATGCCATTTTCTTTTCACCACATAAATTCCTTGGTGGACCAGGAACACCAGGTATAATGGTCTTCGATAAATCACTGTATCGCTGCACGGTACCAGATCACCCTGGAGGAGGCACGGTGAAGTGGACTAATCCATGGGGAAAGCATAGCTACTTTGAAGATGTGGAGACACGAGAGGATGGTGGAACGCCCCCATTTCTTCAGACTATACGCGCGGCTATGGCTATACGATTGAAAGAGGAGATGGGAATAGGAAATATTTCCATTCGAGAAAAGCATTTGAACGAATTGGTCTGGGATAGACTAAATTCCATAACTGGACTGAAAGTTCTTGCTGATGAGAGCAAAGAGCGACTTTGCATCTACTCATTTTATATCGAAGGAATGCACTTTAATCTTGGAGTGAAATTGCTCAATGATCACTTTGGGATACAGACCAGAGGCGGCTGTGCCTGTGCTGGAACGTATGGGCATTTCTTATTGGGAGTAGATGAAGAGCATAGTTGCTCCATCACGGATGCAATAGACCATGGTGATCTCACGAAAAAACCAGGATGGATACGCTTTTCTCTCCACCCTGTTATGACCGATGAGGAAGCGAGGTACATCATAGATGCCATAGAAGCTCTCGCGGTCAATTTCAACTCCTGGGCCAAGGACTATGATTATAGCCCTCATTCCAATGAATTCCACCACAGGACCTGGGGAGAATCGGATAGGCAATCAGACTTGGTGAGCCAGTGGTTCAGGTCAGTAGGAGAGTACGACATGCAAAGCCCGGTCTATCCCCTCTTTGACCAGATGGACGAAGGATTGGACAATAATTGAACTTCATCTTATACTAAGGGAATGCAAGATGTTGAAGCATCTTGGAGTCACCTTTTTCCGATTAAAGTGGATTTTTCTAGCCCCAAATCCTCTTCTTATTCGACTTAGAAGCTGAAAGCCCATTCAGCTCAGCTCCATAAGCAAAGGATAGAACACCAACTAATTGGATATTCTCCTCAAGAAACATTGATCTTACAGTTGCGCTTCACTGTTCAATTGGCTATGTTGCGCAGTCTGTGAAGAAGACCTAAAAATAATCTCAATCAAATTCCTTATAAAAACATGAAATACACTACGCTGTTCCTAGTGCTAGTATTTTCTTGCAGCCTTTGGGCTCAGAAGACCAATCAGAAACCTGATGAAGTGGTGAATGCCTTCAAGATGCATCAAAACCTCGAAACGGTGCAGGTTCTGAACCATTCTGAATTGAAATCTCAGAGCAATCTCCCATCTATTCTGGAGGAGTATGAGATATTCCAGTTGGACTTGGAGCTGACGAATGCACTTCTCGTCCAAAGGACACAAGGCCTGGTCTTGGAGTTACCTTATGGTGATGAGATCCTAGTGTTGGAATTGATCCAAAAGGATCTATACTCGCCCGGATTCACTGTGACTGAGATGCCTTCAGGGAGAGTTGTTGACCTTTCCTCATTGGACATGGGATTGCATTATCAAGGCGTCATAGCCGGTAAGAAAGGGTCCATTGTGGCGCTCAGTGTGTTCAGGAATGAGATTTCGGCCGTCATGTCATGGCCTGGTTCCAATGGGAACATGGTCCTTGGAAAGCTAGAGAACAGCGAGGATCACATCCTCTACCGTGATACGCAGATCGCTTCAGAATTCGAGATGGTGTGTGATACTGAATCAGGAGATGATGTCATTGCCCATGAGGAGAACATCACTGCTCAGCAAAGGCTGACCGTTAGATGTACAGATATCCATTTCGATGTGAGCAATCAGATATACAATAATAAAGGCGGAACAGCAGGAGCGACCAATTACATGACCTCCTTGTTCAATCAGGTACAGATCATCTATGCCAACGATAACATCGGGATCCTTCTTGGGGGAATCACCGTATGGTCTTCTCCTGAGCCTTTCAGTGATTTGAATGGTTTTTCTTCATATAGGACGAGCAACACCGTGCCAGCTGATCTCAATGCCTACATCAACTATGCATACGGTGGAGGTGTGGCCTATTTGAATGGGCTCTGTTCCAATGTACGGTTCTCGGTTTCAGGTATTGAATCCAGCTTCAACAACGTTCCAACATACTCATGGTCAGTCATGGTGGTATCACATGAGTTGGGGCATAACATGGGCTCTCAGCATACCCATGCATGCGCATGGAATGGAAACAACACGGCCATTGATGGTTGTGGTCCCAATTCGGGCTACAGTGAGGGCTGCTCTGGAAGTAACCCACCCGCAGGAGGGACCATTATGAGCTACTGTCATTTAACGGCTGTGGGCATAAACTTCAGTCAAGGATTCGGTCCTCAGCCCGCAGCGCGGATTGCGGCTTATGTGGATGGGTCTGTTTGTGTAGCACCTTGTGTAGAGTCCACGTGTGATGATGGGTACCAGAACGGGAATGAGACCGGGGTGGATTGTGGAGGTTCATGTCCTAACATCTGCCCGACTTGTGTAGATGGTGTTCAGAATGGCGATGAGACCGGTGTGGATTGCGGAGGATCCAGTTGTGCTCCATGCCCTTGCCTTGGTGATGATGTCACCCTGACCATCGTGCTTGATAATTATCCCGAAGAGACCACTTGGACCGTCACAGATGCCGGAGGAGGAATAGTTGGTTCAGGGGGCCCTTACGGGGCGCAGCCAGACGGGTCTACCGTTGTAGAGTCCATCTGTGTGAATAGCGCATGCTATACCTTGAATGTCTTTGATAGCTTCGGTGATGGAATATGCTGTGCCTATGGGACAGGTTCATATGTCCTGACTGATATGGGTGGAACCGTATTGGCTTCAGGTGGGGCGTTCACCACATCGGAATCCACACCGTTCTGTGTAGAGGGCTCTGCTGTCTGTCAGCCACCCACTGCTTTGGATGTGGTAGAAATCGGATTCGGGACCACAAATCCACGTGTAAATGCTACATGGACGAATGCTGAAGGAA
>CALFHF010000199.1 GCA_937875855.1 uncultured Flavobacteriales bacterium | reverse complement strand
CCCATTCATCTCTACCTTTGACCTATACCCTGACTGAATATTTAAGCAACGAAATCGCATCTGATTCTTATATATATTGGGTAAAAGACCTTCATTAGTATGAAAAAAATATACTATTCTCTGATTCTGGCTGTGGTCAGCGTTACTTCGTTATCTTCAATAGGGCAGCACAGTGTAGCCCATCAATGGACTGAAATCAACCTAGAAGCCATTCGGAGAGACATCGCTCGTCCTACCGTACATGCTAGAAACCTGTTCCATCTTTCAGTAGCCATGTATGACGCATGGGCGGCTTATGACGACACTGCAGAGCCTTTCTTCCTAGGAAAGAGTTTGGGTGCCTATAACTGCGTATATAACGGCATTACTTTGCCTACTGACATTGAAGCAGCACGCAAACAAGCTGTGTGTTACGCAGCATACCGTATTCTAAGAAATCGCTACCAAGGATCACCAGGACAAGCGAATACCTTCATGACATTGGACAGCATGATGGCTGGGAGAGGATATCCTGTATCATTCACAAATACAGATTATGTGAACCAGGGACCTGCAGCTTTAGGGAATTATATAGGACAGCAATTGATTGCAGCGGGTTATCAAGATGGCGCAAATCAGCAGAACAGCTACGCAAATCAATATTACCAGCCCGTGAACGAGAGTATTTTCATGGTCTTGGACTCTGTAGGTAACCCCAACATCACTGATTTGAACAGATGGCAGCCCATCAGTGTTCCATTGTTTTATGATCAAGCATGTCAGCCCTTCCCGTATACGCCTCCTTTCTTAGGCCCAGAATGGGGAAATGTTGTGGGATTTGCTCTAGCCGACTCTGTAAAGACATTGCATACGCGTGATGGAAATAACTGGCCTGTGTATCATGATCCAGGACCACCACCATTGCATTCGATGGAAGGTGATGGCGAAACCATTGATTATCAGACAGGATTTGAGATGGTAGCCATATGGTCTTCTCACTTGGACGCCAACGATGGTGTAATGTGGGATATTTCACCTGCTAGCCGAGGAAACTTCGACCATAATAACTGGCCTCAAGGGCATGATGACTACTTGTCATTCTACGACATGTTCAATGGTGGAACGCCTAATCCAGGCCATGCCATTAACCCTTCTACGGGCATGCCGTATAGTCCTCAAATGGTTCCACGTGGTGATTATGTGAGGATTCTAGCTGAATTCTGGGCTGATGGCCCGAGCAGTGAAACGCCTCCGGGTCACTGGTTTAGCATCTATAATGCAGTAAGCGATTATCCTGCCTTCACATGGCAGTGGGAAGGAACAGGAACAGCACTTTCCCATCTTGAATATGATGTAAAGGCTTATTTAACCTTAGGAGGGGCACTTCATGATTGTGCTGTGAGTACATGGGGTGCCAAAGGATACTACGATTATTTACGTCCAGTTTCTGCAATTAGAGCATTATCAGATCTTGGGCAGGCATCAGATTCTAATTTACTTAACTATCATCCGGGAGGAATACACTTATACCCGGGTTATATAGAATTAGTCAATGTGGGCGATCCATTAGCTGGCGACAATGATGAAAATGTAGGTAAAATAAAGTTGAAGTGTTGGTTAGGACCTATCATTGATGATAATAGCGACCCTTGTATCGATGGGGCTAATTATGTACCTATCACCTTAGGTGTGGGTTGGAAATTAGCCGAAAATTGGTGGCCTTATCAAAGACCTTCATTTGTCAGCCCGAATTTCGGTGGCTATGTTTCTGGTCACTCTACATTCTCCAGAGCAGCTGCAGAAGTGATGACTGATATTACAGGGGATGAGTATTTCCCTGGTGGAATGGGAGTTTTTAATACTCCTCAAAATGATTTCTTGGTCTTCGAAGAAGGCCCAAGTGTCCAGATGGAGCTTGAATGGGCTACATACAGAGACGCAGCCGATCAGTGCAGTCTTTCTAGAATTTGGGGGGGAATTCACCCGCCTCAAGATGACATCAGAGGGAGAAAGATGGGATATCAGATAGGAATGGATGCACTAGTTCATGCAAACACCCTCTTCACTGGAGGAAGACCTGTTGTGCAAAGCTTAATTGTCTCTGATAATGCGCTTAATGATTCTGATGACGCAAGTAGTTTGACCATGACCGTGCAGTTCAATAAAGAGATGAATATGAACTATTTGCCTCAGTTGAATTTCAGCCCTCTAGATCCTACTTCGAGCAGCTTGACTCTGAG
The DNA here is from genome assembly GCA_937875855.1 of uncultured Flavobacteriales bacterium. GTDB lineage: Bacteria > Bacteroidota > Bacteroidia > Flavobacteriales_D > JABDKJ01 > JABDLZ01. Next base: position 10,966 of record CALFHF010000199.1, on the reverse strand, counting down.
TTCAGCATCTTGGACGAATAATCAAACTTACGTATATACCTATACTGTAAATGACGTTAACGAAAACCTTGGCCTACTTGATGTATATCTAAGTGGAGCACGCGGAATCTCAGGAGGACTTCAAATGGACTATGGTCAATTAGGAGCTATACTCATTGATACAGAGAATCCTGCCATAGTTGATATGAGTTTCGCAGAAACAAGTGCACAAGCAACTGTAGAACTTACGTTCTCTGAAGATATGGATACTGCAACTTCTGTCACCATAACGTTTCCAGTTGAAGATCCATTATTAGAAGTCTTGACCTTGAACAGTGCTTCTTGGTTAAGCAACACTGTGTATCAAGTTATATATGACATCACTGATGACACTCAAGTATATGACTTAGATGTCACGTTCAGTGCTGGACTTGATGCAGCAGGTAACCCCATGATTACGTCAGAGAATGTGGATCTAATCACTATAGACTTGCATGATCCTGTGTTGACTTCTATTACTCCTTCAGTATTTTTATTGAACAGAGCAGACATTGGTTTAGATGCATTGGCTGTGACTTTAGTATATGATGAAGAAATGGATCCTGCTTTCATGCCAGAACTTAGCTTCCCAGCAGAGGATGGAGCAGCTGCAGGTCTCAATGAAAACATATCTGGACTTTGGACAGATTTAGACACCTATGTGGCCATCTTCGACTTGAGCGATGAATCAGCAGAACTTGCTGCCATTGATATCGCTGTAGAAGCAGCGCAAGACCGTTCAGGAAACATTCAGGCGAACAACGCTGAAATGAATCTAATATCCATAGATACACGCACTCCTTTAGTAGACAGCGAAGTGCTTTCAGATGCACTCTTGACTGACGCGTCAGAAGGAACTGATATGCTGAGTTTAGATATCATCTTCGATGAGGCTATGGATATGTTGACAATTCCTTCACTTAGCTTCCCAGTCGAGGAGGCGAGTGCAGCGTTGAGCGTAGCTTCTGTTACATGGGTAGATGCAATGACCTTGAACATCAGTTTGGATGTAAGCGATATAGATGCTGACCTTCTCGCTGTTGACCTTCAAGTAAGTGGAGCTGCAGACATGGCGGGAAATCCAATGGATGACCTTCTAATTGCTGATGCGCTAGACATTAAAATGAGAAATCCTCAAGTGAGCGCTGTTGTCATTGATCAGAGTTCAATTAGTGATGCTCAAACTGGGACCCTTTTCAATGTTGACTTCAGCTTTGATGAAGACATGGACATGGATGATATTCCAACAGTAGTATTCATGGGTGGTTCATTGGGCGGTACACTAGACCTGTTAGATAAAGTGTGGAATTCTGCAACCAGCCTCACAGCTGCTTACCTCATCAATGATGCAGGTGTAGTTGTAGAAAACATCAACGTTCAGGTGACCAGCGGAAGTGATGCTGATGGGAATGCCTTGACGATTAACAGCAGTGATCTAGACCTCTTCATTGACACAGAGAATCCCACAGTATCAGGCCTTGTAATTAGTCCTGATTTGATTTCCAATGTCAATGTAGGGACAGAGATGTTCAGTATAGAAGTGAACTTCAGTGAAGAAATGGCGCTCAATGTGCCTGTACTTGACTTCCCACTTGAGAATCCTAACAGTAGTCTTGTATTCAATGCTACAGCTAGTTCATGGATTAATTCAAGCACATATAGATTCGTATTTGATGTCATAGAAGGTGAAAATTCCTTGGCTGATGTTGACTTAAGATTAACTATGGCAACTGACACCATTGGAAACTCCATGACGCTGTATGATGTTTTGAATGCCTTTGATATCGACATTGTTTCAGGATTAATAGAGCAAGATGGCTTAAGTCTTCAGATTTATCCTAATCCCGTGAATCACGGTGAATTGAACATTAACATGCTACGTGGCAGCATGGGAAGCTCAGTCTTAAGGATTTTTGATAATATCGGCAAGCTGGTAAGTTCAGAGCAAGTGAATCTGAATGCATCATCCACTGTCAGGATTTCCACTGCAAGACTGGCTGATGGAATCTATCAAGTTTTAATCGAGGATGGTCAATATTCTGTCCGTCATAAGATGTTGGTGGTTCATTGATTTGACCTCATAATGATATATTTGAAGGGCCGCTGAAAAGTGGCCCTTTTTTCATTTCCATTCGCATGAATTCTCGTGACCACATCTACCGTCTGATTGCTCAAGGTGAGCATCAAGAATTGGATTTCAAATATGAGATGAACGATTCCAGAAAAATCGCTCGAACCCTCAGTGCTTTCGCTAATACAGATGGTGGAAGATTACTAGTAGGGGTTAAAGACAATGGAAAGATAGTGGGTGTAGATACGCAGGAAGAAATTTACATGGTCGAAGCTGCAGCCCAGGTTTTCTCCACACCTGAAGTTAACTTTCAGGGTAAACTTCATGAAGTGGAAGGCAAGGATGTTCTTGAAGTCATCATACAGAAGTCTGAAGAAAAGCATTATGTCAAAGAAGAAACAGGGCCTGCATTGGCATATATCAGAAAGGGAGATATGACCCTTAAAGCCTCCTCTGTCCTCATTCGCATTTGGCACATGAAGAAGAATATCAAAGGCCAGAATTTCACGTATGGTTCCAAGGAAGAGCTTTTATTCAAGTATTTAAAAGAGCATGGAGAAATTTCCTTCAATAAGTACTGCAAAATAAGTAAGCAGCACTACAAAAAGGCTATGAACACGCTGGCCAGGTTGGTAATATGGAATGTCATAGAAATGGATGAAACTGAAAAAGGAGTGCGCTATATTCTGTCCATTGAACATGATAGAGCCCTAAAGAAACTTGAACATAAAGAGGATACCGAGGTCCAGGTGCACTAAATAGAGGAACTACAAGAGCTAGGTTTACGATCTATGTGCGTAAAGTTTTATCTGCTCAACTAGCATAATAGTTATTTTCACGAGCTATTCTAAGGGCTATTTCACGATACCAAACCAAACATGATAAGAATACTCTACTTCGCATTCATTTGCGCATTTTTCGCAGGAACAGGGCTTCATTCCCAAAGTGTTTTCGACCTAGGTCAAGGATCATTTGATAATCAAGATTTTGGGGTAGACGGAGCATATAGTGTTCTTCAGCGCACGGAAAAATCCCAAAGCATAATTCTCGCAACCGAAATGATAAATGCTGGAATGAGCACAGGCTATATTTCTGGTCTAGGATTCTTCGTGGATCAATTAGCACCTGGGAATAATTTTACCCTTACTGCATATAGAATGAGTATTGGAAATGCTTCAGGTCCTATGAACATAACATTTCAGACCGGTCTGACAGAAGTAGTTCCGTCAGCAACTCACTCACTAACTGCTGGATACAACGTACATTCATTCAGTTCCCCATTCCTATGGAACGGAACCTCTGACCTCATCGTAGAAACCTGCTATGAAAACGCCAATGGTGGCGGTGGCCCAGGAAATAACGGCACCTTAATCAGATTCTCTGCAGTAACTGACATGGGCTATTCGGAAAGCGATCATAACAGCAATGACTCAGCTTGCGATGATGTGAATGCAGAAACAGGTGTGAATGGCAGACCTGACCTTCGATTGCTCTGGGAATCAGCTGAAATTCCACCGGTTGCTGATTTTGCCATCGGAACTTTTGCTGCCTGTTCAGGAAATATTAGCTTGATGGATAACAGCTCTAATATCCCCGATTCATGGCTTTGGTATTTCGGTGATGGGAGTACCAGTAGTGAAGAAAGCCCTTCTTATACCTATACATCTGATGGAACTTACACTATTTCCTTAGTGGTGTCTAATGCATATGGCGCTGACAGTGTCGCTATTGATGACGCAGTAACCGTGGCATTATCAGGAATAACTCCTTTGCCTGCGTCCTGTGTGCCTACTTCTCAAGACCCTTCCTTAGGATTCGGTCTTTTGTCTGTTTCATTGGCTGGGGACACCTATACTTCTAGTACCGGTAATTCAGAATATGAAGATTTCACATGCGAACTTTTCACCTTGGATCAAGGAGTCGCTTATACACTCAATGTAGCTGTGGGTGGAGGAAGCATTAATCAAGTCACCGCTTGGATTGACTATAATGCTGATGGAATCTTCACCTTGAATGAACGTTTCATGAATCAGCAGGTGAACGGCACCGGATCAGTGACCTTTACCCCTTCCATAAATGCACTGGCTGACAGCACTTTGCGCATGAGAATTCAAGGAGATTTCTATTTGATAGGAACTCAAGGTCCTTGTGCTAATCTTACTGGTGGTCAAGCTGAGGATTACAGCATTCGTATAGTCTCTAACACTGAAGCTCCAACAGCATCATTCACTTTAGATCCCGAATTCTCATGCGATGGCATGGTTCAGTTCCGTGATGAATCAGAGAACGTTCCTACTTCTTGGTTCTGGTTGTTCGGGGATGGAAGTTTCTCCACTACTCAGCATCCTAGCCATACCTATACGGAGAGCGGAACTTATGATGTCACATTAACTGCGCAGAATTCCTTTGGAAATGATGATACGCTAATGACCTCTGCAATCATAGTAGATCTATCACAAGCCTTGACTCCGGCTTGTGCAGTTCAGACCAGTGCCTTCTGCTGCGGATATGGAATACTGAGCGTAAATCTAAATGGAACTATAAATGCATCAGCCAATGCTTCAGTAGGCTATGAAGATTTCAGCTGTGCCGTTGAAATCAGCGTTACTGAAGGAACTAGCTTCAGTTTCTCATCCAATACTGGTGAAGACAGTCCTCAAGATGTGGCCGTTTTCATTGACTTTGACAATAACGGAGCCTTTGGAATAGCAGAGCGTGTCTTTATCTCTAATAATGCATTCACTCATGCTGGAACTATACTTATTCCAGGCAGTGTGCCAGTGGTTGATACACGTTTGAGAATGAGAGTGATTGCCGATTTTGTAGGGAACAACACTACAGGATGTGCGAATCAACAATTCGGACAAGCTGAGGATTATGCCATTATTATCTTACCTGACTTGACTTTGCCTACTGCTGATTTCAGCGCTGCACCCCTTTTTAGTTGCGATGGAGAAATAGATTTCATGAATGCATCTAGCAGTAATTCCACAGGATTCGTGTGGTATTTCGGAGATGGAAGCATGTCTACTGAAACCGAACCTACCTACACGTATTTGACTGAAGGGTTATTTACTGTTTCACTTGTTGCCATAAATGACAATGGTCAAGACAGTAGCGCCTTCTTTGAATATATTGAAATAGACTTCGAAGGTGTATGTGATACAGCTGTAATGGCCACGAATGGTAGTTTACCTAACTTGACTTCCTGTGAAGGATACTTAGCTGATGACGGAGGGCCCAATGGAAATTATTCTTCTAATTCGAATGGATTGCAAACCATTGAAACGACTACAGGGAACCTCATAACCTTAAGCTTTATCAGCTTCGCTTTTCAGCAGGGCAACGATTATCTCTACATCTATGATGGACCAGATCTGACCGCTCCTTTAATAGGCCAATATTCTGGAACTACACCGCCTAATGGCGGAACTGTGTCAAGTACAGGCAATACGATTACACTGAGACAAACCTCCAATTTCTTCTCGAATTTCAGCGGATTCTTACTTTCATGGGAATGTTCAGCTGTTGGATTGCTCGAATATGAGCAGATTCATGTAGGAATTATACCAAATCCAGCATCGGATTATCTTCAGATAGAGAACTACAGCGAACTGGGAGTTAAAGCCATGAGCGTCATCGACTTACAAGGTCGAGTGGTGTTAAGACCAAGTACGAACACATTAGGCATCATTGAACTTGAACTCTTGGAAGCAGGGAATTACATCCTTCTTTTAGACACAGAAAATTCAACGATTCCTGTCAGGTTTATCGTAAAGCGATAATTGACTAAACAGAAGAAACACGCCCAGATGAAACTACTTCAACACCTACTCTGCGTCCTACTCATAGTCGTATGTGGATTCCAAGAGTTACATGCTACCCATTTGATTGGTGGAAGCTTGAGTTATGAATATCTTGGTCAAAATCCTGATGGAACATATCGCTACAGAATCTTTGCAACTACGTATACAGACTGTGGACCTACGTCCAACGTTCCTGATCCTGAAGCGACCATTCCCATTGGGATATACATCAATGACTTAGCCGCTCCTAATGCGAATAAGATATTGGCATCCTCCTTGGTTGTTCCATTGATTTCGGTTGAAGAAATTCAGCCCGAATTACCATCGAGTTGCACAGTGGCTGCTGATGTATGTGTACGTGAAGGGTATTATGAAGCCTTCGTGAATCTGCCCTTGAATTTTGGTGGGTATTGGTTGTTCTATGATCGTTGTTGCAGGAATGATGCAGTAGTGAATCTGCCGCAACAGCAAGGTGTTGGATTTACCACTTATATACCATCTCCTTTAGTAGTAAATAATTCACCTTTCTTCAATGCACCTCCTACCCCATACATCTGCGCTGGAGATACTGCTACATTCTTGAACACCGCAGTAGATCCTGACGGAGACTTACTTGTGTTCTCATTCATTGCACCACTGCGCGGATACAGCTCAGCTGTTACCCCTAATCCAGGAGCCATTGGATATCCTAATCCATTGAATTGGCCAGTTCCACAGGTGACCTATTCAGGTGGTTATAATGTGAATCAACCCTTCGGTACAGGCAGTTATGCCTTTATAAATGGAGCTACCGGTCTTACCCAATACTATGCTCAGAACAGTGGTCAATACGCTGTCGCAGTAGAGATTAGAGAATACCGTGATGGAAACCTCATTGGCATTACACGAAGAGATCTTCAGATACTCGTAATTAATTGTCCTCCTAATCCTCCACCAAATATTACAGCGAACGGAAGTGGAGAAACTATATTTGAAGTAAATGAAGGAGAGCAAATCTGTTTCCCTGTAACCGTATCAGATCAGAACGGAGACAGTCTTATTATGACTTCAGCTGGTGAGGTATTTGATGTCGCCTTTGTGGATCCAGCTGCTACTATAAACACACCGCTCGTTGGAGACGGAATGGTGGAAGCGGATTTCTGTTGGTTTACCAGCTGTGAACAAGGAAGAGATAATGCATATTTCTTCTCTGCAACTGCGACAGACAATGGATGCCCTCCTAAGAGCGCTAACGTAGTGTATACCATCAATGTTATTCCCTTTAATGGATCCAGCTTCATAGATGGCGGAGATACTGCTTGTGAATTCAGTACAGAGACCTATGGCACTGATCTTTTTGCCAATGGAGACTATGTGTGGACAGTGAGCGGAGGAACGATTATCAATGGGCAAGGCACAAACGAGATTGATATTGAATGGGGTCCAATGGGAGTGGGAGAAATCTCAGTTACCTCTACGAATGGAATCGGATGTGTAGGAGATCCATTTGACAAGGAGATTCCTATCCTACCCTTGCCAAGCATAGACGCTGGTAATGCTCAAGAAATATGTCTCGGAGATACCATTACTATAGGAGGTTCACCTACTGGCCCTGACGGTAGCTTTTATATCTGGACGCCTAACTCAACTATTATTGGGCAGAATACTGCTAATCCTCAGGTTCATCCAATAAGCAGTGGCATGTATGAAGTAACTGTCGTCAGTGCAGCTAATTGCTCAGCTCTAGATAGTGTTGAAGTGACAGTCAATGTTCCAATACTTGTAGTATCTAGTGACCCTTCTATTTGCGAAGGAAGCACTACACAATTGACCGCTTCAGGAGGAGTTTCCTATACATGGACCCCTGATGTGACCTTGGATGATGGAAGCCTACCAGACCCAACGGCCATGCCAAATGTAAGCACAACATATACGGTCGTTATGATAGACGGAAATTCATGCGAGGCCATTGATTCTGTGCAGGTATCTGTTTTCGAAGTACCTATCGCTAATGCTGGTATAGACAGTGTTTTCTGTGGAAGCGTGATGAACCTGACCGCAATTCCATCCGTAGGAAATGGTCAATGGACCTTCCCCTCGGAGATTCAAATATCCCCTTTAACCAGTCCAAATGGGGCAGCAACAGCAAGTACTGAAGGAACTTATACCTTGACTTGGACGGAGACGAATGGTGGTATCTGTATAGATGCTGATCAAGTAGAGCTAACCTTTATTGATCAACCAGTAGCTATTGCAGGTGTAGATGAAGCCATATGTGGGCTTGACTATTCTGCGTTGGCTGTAGTTTCTGTTGGAACTGGAACATGGAACTTCCCTCCTGGAATCACAGTCAGTGATGTGAATAATCCCAATGCTAACATCACTGCAGATGCATACGGAGAATACACGCTTACATGGACAGAACTGAATGTAACTTGCTCTGATTCAGATGACCTCATTTTGACCTTCGTAGAGCAGCCTTTAGCAAATGCCGGTTCTGATGATCAAGTGTGTGGTGATAGCTATTCTTTAGCTGCCACTCCTTCTGCAGGTACAGGACAATGGACCGGACCTAATGGTGTGACTTTCGATGATGTGAATGACCCGAACTCAGGCATAACTACTAATGTCTATGGAGCACTCCAATTGACTTGGACAGAGGACAATGAAAATGGATGTATAGACCAAGCTTCGGTCACCGTGATTTTTGATCAAATTCCTACTGCTAATGCTGGGGAGGATCAAGAGGTCTGTGGACTGATGATAGATTTAGAAGCCAGCACTGACCTTGGCACTGGAACTTGGGTTTCGCCAGCAGGATATACACTAGATGACCTCTTCTCTGGAACAAGCGGTATTACAGCTGATATACCAGGAGATATCACCTTGACTTGGACAGTAGACTTTAATGGTTGTTTGAATGCAGATGAGGTAATGTTGACCTTCTTAGCCACACCATCACCTGACGCAGGAGATGATGAAGAGCTATGTATTGCATCTTCTATTGTTCTGAATGCTACCGGAGGAGACACGTATGAATGGAGTCCTGCAGAGAGCTTAAACAATGGGGACATTCCTAATCCTACAGCCTCACCTGACACCACGACTACATATACGGTCACTATAAGCCTTGACAATGGCTGTTCAGGCACTGATGAGATGACCCTCATCGTTCATGCCATTCCAGATGTTGATGCCGGAGAAGATTTGGGCTATTTATGTGCAGGAGATTCCATTCAACTGAATGCCACGCCCGGCTTAATAAGCTACTCTTGGTCTCCTATTACTGGATTATCCGATGCAGGAATATCGAATCCTTATGCGGCTCCAAATACAGCAACTGTAATTGACTATGTGGTCACAGTAACAGATTCAAACGGATGTATGAACACGGATGACATCCAGGTAACAGTTAATCCTATAGTTCCAACGAGCGCTGGTTCAGATACGACTATATGTCACGGAGACCCTGTAATCCTTGGAGCCTCACCTACTTCTCCAGGAAACACAACATACAGCTGGTTCCCTAATGTGGCTATAGATGATACAACCTCGGCTAATCCTACTGTATTCCCAGAGACTACAACTACATACATTGTGAGTTCAGCTAACTCTATTTGCACAGGTCAGGATACAGTAACCATTATCGTTGAAACCATTCCTAATCTTCCATTCTTAATCACGGCTACACCTTCCTGCGAAGGACTTAACGTGAGGTTTGTGAACGGAGGAACAGAGGATTATGGATACAGTTGGAATCTAGGAGATGGAACTACATCCATAGAATTCAGCCCAGCGCATGAGTATCCATTCAATGGAGAATACATCGTGGTCTTGACCGGAACATCAGACCTTGGATGTGAGTATTTCGCTGATGCCCTTGTTGATGCGAATGATTTCACGGCCTACTTCCCGATTGAATTAGTGAATGTACTGACACCAAACGGAGATGGAGTAAATGATGTCTTGGATACAGGACTGAGAGGTACTATCGAAGATTGTGTGAAGATGGAGGTCTTTAACCGCTGGGGAGAGATCGTATTCAGGTCCTCAGGCAGCAATACCTTATGGGACGGAAGGACTCCTGGAGGAGAACTAGTCAGTTCTGGAGTGTATTTCTACTACATAGAGCTGCATGGATCCCAGTATAAAGGCAGCGTGCAAGTGAGTTATTAAGAAGATACAAGGTCAAGAAGCATATTTATTCCAAATTCTGTTATCTAGATTTGGATTGATTGATAATTGACTTATTTTTGTCGGCCCGAAGGAAAACAATCCATCCTTGACGAAAATGGATTCAGAGGGATAAAGATTGGCTTTCAAGTCCAAAGAATTGAAAGGTCAAGAAAGAACTTAGGTCGTAAACCGTTGTGAAACTGGTTTGGTAGTTCAGTTGGTTAGAATATCTGCCTGTCACGCAGAGGGTCGCGGGTTCGAGTCCCGTCCAGACCGCAATTAGGGGAGCATATGCTCCCCTTTTGCTTTTTAGTACGTTCCTCTTTTGGTAGAAGGGCAAAAACTTATTCTATCGTAGCGATAACGACAGCCTCTCTCCAATTGAATCTCAATTGATAGCTATCGAAAAACAGAAGTATTGCTGAATGAAAAACTAACGCAAACTTGGGATTATAAAGGCTATGGCAGATTAAGTATCCTTAGATTTCAGCCTATTGAAGAGTAGATGTTGCATTATTTAAACTTCTTCATACTGGTATTTCAAGCTTTCCGTAAGACACGCCTGATTCTGAAATTTCGAGAAAAGCTGGGATCACCTCATTAACACAGCCTTGGACAGATTCGTTCAAACCAAGAAAAAATCTTAAAGAAAAGTTAACTACGCAAGATTAAATGCCTTCATAATCCCATACTCGGTGATAGGATTTTTGCCGCGTTGGATTCTGACATGCTCTATCCAATCATTAGCCGCCTTAGTCATAGTATATATTCATGTGACCTTAGATATGTATGGAAAAGGCCTACCTAAGGTTAAATAAATGAGTTTTAGTGCATCAAAGAAGTCTTGATACATGTTGACAGTTAACTTGAAGTTGTACCTTTAAGCATCCAAAATCGACACTATGCGCCTTTTTCT
>CALFHF010000198.1 GCA_937875855.1 uncultured Flavobacteriales bacterium | reverse complement strand
GGTGCTTCTGTTTTCCCCCTCCATCTTCTTCTTTTATGGAAAAGTAAGAAGCAAATAAAGCCCTCACGGTCAATTCCCGTAGTTACGGGACGCGCTGACCGTGGACATGTCCTCGCACATCAAGAAACCCTGATAGAGGCCATGCGCCAGGACATTTTGATTCACATTTAGATTTTGATTTTCACTCCACCGGAAGAAAAAAGTCTCACTTAGCCGTGATAATAAACTCTGTTCTTCTGTTCTTGGCCCGTCCTTCACCTGTGTTGTTATCAGCGATGGGCTTGGTCTCCCCAAAGCCTTTGAAGGAAAGTGAGGATGCTGGAATGCCCTGGGATTGTAAGAAACTCATGACCTCAAAGGCTCTATCTGTGCTCAAGGTGAGGTTATCAGTGGGATTCCCTATGTTATCAGTATGCCCATGAATGGCAATCTTCAACCTTGGGTTCTTTTTCAGGTATTGCGCGAAGACAACTAAGACTGCTTTGGAGTCATTGTCTATATCAGCAGAGCTGGTTTTGTAATAAATATCATCAATGGTATACGGCTCTCCAATGATCGCTTTTTTAACGGTCATGTCTCTCTTCACCACTACTTCCTCCGCATCTGCTACCCGTATCAACTCGGCTTGAAAAACGTGATCAGCCTTCTCCACTGAAAGCACCACCGGTTCTTTTTCCACATTAACAATGGCAGCATAAGACCCATCATCTTTATTCACTTTTACCTCTGTTACCTTTTTGCTTTCTACGTAGTTCAAGCTCACCTTAGCATCTACCAAAACTTCTCCTGCTTCATCCGTCATGATTCCTTTAATGAGTACGACTTTCTCTGGTTTCGCCTTCTTAGGAAGCTCAAATCTATAGATGTCAAACCCCACTGAACCTTGAATTTTCAAGGACGCATAGTAGGCCAATTTCCCATCAGTACTTACGATAAGACCGTGCTCATCTTCAACTGTGTTTATAGGCAGACCTATATTCATAGGTTTAGTCCAAGAACCGTCATCTTGAAGTCTGGAGAAATAGATGTCATAGCCTCCCGCTCCCGGATATCCATTGGCCGCGAAATACAGGGTCTTGCTATCTCCATGCATGAAGGGTGATTTCTCATTTCCTGGCCCATTGATGGTGGCGTCCAAGGCCTTGGCTTGTCCCCATTTTCCATCTGCGCCACGTTGGGAATAGAAGAGATCTATGCTCTTCCCTCCTTCTACATTCTCTGTACTGCTTTCTCTAGCTGAGGCAAAGTAGAGCGTGTTACCGTCTCCGCTCAAAGAAGGCTGTGACTCCCATCCTTCTCGTGTGTTAATCTGCGGCCCTAGGTTTTCTAATTCAGACCACACCGTGACTTCTTTGGCCAAGCGCTCATCATATATTTTTTCAAAACGAGACACATAAATATCGCAGTTATTATAGCCACTCTGATCTGGACGACATACTGTGACATACAGCTCTTTATTATCTACCGAGAGGCTGGCACCACCATAATTATCTCCAATGTTGAAGGGTGGCGGCAAGACTGCTCCTTGATCAAAAGGTGACTTGAATCCATCCCTATGACTCATGGTGAATTCCTCTACTTCTTTGCCATACAAGTCACCTTTTGCTCTGCGCTGATATTTACGAGTGTAATACAGGTATTCGTTATCAGGAGAGAGCATGGGTAAGTACTCATCAGCATTGCTAGAAACGCCTTCTACTTTCTGCGGATTAAAGGGAACGGGATGATCAAAGAATTCGGCATTAAAGGTGACCTCATCCAAAATCTCATCCACATCTTTCATCTTGCGATCATGATTCCTAGAGATCTTCTCTGGCTCATTCATGGGAAAATCTAGAAAGGCCTTGAACGATGCCATAGCTCCTGACCAATCTTCCTGTGTGTATTGAATCACGCCCATGTAGTAATAGGCATCGGCATGAAAATCAGGACAAGTTTCTAAGACTGCCTGAAACTGCTCTTGGGCTGTTCTGTAAGAAAGATTGGCGGAGGTCTTAGCTCTGCCAAAAAAGGCCTCTCCTAGTATCATGCGACACTGCATGCACTCAGGAGCTATCTCTACCGCTTCTTGCAGGAATTCAACACGTAAACGAAAATCTCTGTTTCGGTCTTGTCCTTGGGTCAGGAGTTTTTCAATCTTCTTATCGGTCTCATAATCGCATTGCGAAAACGCATTCAATGCAAGACATAAAAACAGGAATAAAAAAACCGTATGTCCTAGGACTATCTTCATTGTAATAGTTGATCTGCTTTAGTTTGCGCAGCTTTTATTGCGTTCTCTGCCTGCTTATCACCTTCGGCTATGATTCCTTGAGCTTTCCTATCCGCTTCTTGCTTCAACTTATCTCCTGCCAATTTAGCAGCAGCTTTAGTAAGAGGATTTTTCGCTTCGTCTACTAGTCTTTTAGCGCCTAGACCTCCTTGCTTCTTGGTCTCATCAGCTAGTTTTGAAGCTTCTGATTTAAGTCTATCCGCCTGAACTCTCGCCTCGGCCATAAGTTTATCAGCCTCAGCTCGGGCTCTTTCTTTAGCGTCATCTATCACTTCTTCCTTCGCCTTGTCGAATTCCTGCTTGATCGTTTCTTTAATCATGTCCTTCACTCCTGCGCTTCCTTCCTGTCCAAGAATAGTAGGCTTCACTTGAGGATCACTCACTTTACCGGTGACCAAGAAATTCATATTGACGAATTCACCTACAGATAGATTTAGACCAAGAGAATTGGCTTTTCCAACGAGTCCTTCCATGAGCTGATTGGCCTGACTACCAAGCTTCGCAGTAGGTACTTTCATCTTCACGCTATAGTCTAAATCCTGCTCGAAACTCATGGTTCCGCCCACATTGGCTTCCATTCCGTCCAACTTGATATCGAAAGGCTTGACTAGCACTTTTCCATCTACAAATTCGAAGGTGAGCTTTACATCATTAATCTTCTGAGAAGCCCATTGATTTTGTTTAAGCGCGCTGGCAATCTTTGTCAACGCTGGGAAATTCCCCAGAATGACTTGATTGGTCAGGAGGTTTCCTCCTCCTTGAAGCGTAGAATAAAGAGGATTCATTCCCTGATCCAATGCTGCTTTAAAGGTCATTCCTGATGAGAAATTCCCTTGACTCTGTTTGGCTATTGGGGCAAGCGCTTTAACTGTGGCAAATGTGTTGGCCGTTGAAGGAATATCGAATCCTTTGATGTCAAATCCGAAATCTACTGCTGGGGCTTCTCCTGGCAAGGTGCTGTATGAACCTTTTAATCTCAAGGTTCCGCCAAGCATATTCATGGTCACCTCTTGCATAGAAGCGACATGCTCCTTTACTTGGATCTTCCCTTTTACATTATCCATGACCATATCGCCATAGACCAGTTTCTTGATATTAGCATTCAAGTCAAAATCGACATTTCCCGGCACTTCGACCACGGCCATCGGAGTTTCTTCAACACTGGAAGTTACTTCAGCAGGCGCTGCTTCTTCGCCCGTCCATTCGTTCATATCAATCAAGTCACTCTGAACATTGAAACTCCCTTGAATGGTTTCATCTTTCAAATAATACGCGAGGTAATTATCCAAGCGACCTTGCGCTGCGATGTTGGTTTTTCCTACACTCATCTTCAACTCAGTAATAGAAAGAAACTGAGGGCTGAAATCCATAATCGCCATTTGAATTTTGGTATCAGGAACTGAATCTGCTGCATACACGAAGTCTTGCATGATCACCTTTCCTATGGCTTTGAAATCTTCATAGCGCTCAGCTTCTATGGCAGACATACGCCCTTCTATGCTCACATCAGCTGTTATGATTCCTGCAAGGTCTTTCACTCCTTCTAATACTATAGCCTCTTTCACATTGGCCATATTCACTTGAGCCTTGATGTCAGTTTTAATGAATGGATCTGTCATCATATTCTTCGTGAAGAAGGATAGATTGATAGGGCTATTTGCCACTTCCATGTGAAGGTTGTCTATGTTGAACGTCATAGCATCCAAGTCAGCTCCACCAGGATATATGATTGCTAGGTCAGTATTGATATTATCAATAGACTTAGGAAGTTCAGGATATTGAATTCTTCCATTTTCGATTTTTCCGATAACAGAGAATCCTGGCAGGTTCAAGTCATCATATCGCCCTTTTACATCTCCATTGAGCGTTACCTTTCCTTCTGTCTTCAATCCTTCTAGGTCTGGCATATAGTCTGCAGGAACAAGAGAAAGCACGTTCTTAAGGTCGGTTTTCGTGGACTGATATGTGATGTCCATATCCACACCGTCTTCAGGCATGAGCACTACTCCACTCGCAGTGAGATAGAGTTCGTTTACTCTAATCTCATTCTCTTTTAGGTTATATACTCTGAAGTCATCCTGAATATCAAAGGTCGCATTGATCTCAGCATCTGCATTCTTCATGTATTGCGTGCCCTCATAGATTACATCCAGTTTCTTCATGGTAGTAATCGTGAATAGATCATAGATTTTATCAGAAAGGTCTCCTTTTCCACTATGATCTAAGCCATCCATGTCAACGAACATTTGCATAGAGCGATTGTCGTAAATGATCTGCGCATTAGTGAAGGAATATTTCTCCAAAAGGATAACATATTCATCCCTCACATCAGTAGAATCCCCAGCTGCTGTCTCGGTCTCTTTCATTATGTCATAATTCGCTGTACCATCTTCAAGTACTATGGCATTCAAGAAGAGCTTGTCCACATGAATTCCTTGGATTCTCATCTTTTCGCCCTTAATCACGCTCATGATATCCAAGGTGAAGGCTGCTTCTCCGATACTCGCCAAACGAATACTATCGAAAGGCGCCACCCCATCAATGGTGATGTTTTCAATCTGGAAGGTGAAATTGGGGAAGTTAGGAATGAGGGTGAGGTCGAAGTCTCCGAAGTCGACTTTCGCGTTCAAACTTGCATTGACATTATCCTTGACCGTCTGTACGATCTTGTCTTTGAATAGGAAAGGCAGCGCAATAACTACAGCAAGCGCGAACAGGAATACTATACCTGCAATCTTCAAAAATTTCTTCATGATGGGGTTGAACTCAATTGTGGGGCCAAAAGTACATAGCAATAACGCAGAGCCTCTAATTAAGACACGGTATTCAGCCTTTGTGATGATAGCTATCGTCCCAGTTCTGCTCATGCGGTTCTCCGAGCTTACCCACTGACTTGGCAACTAACATAGAAACGAGAGCATCTCCAGTCACATTCACGGTGGTTCGGCACATATCGAGCGGTCTATCTATGGCAAAAATCAAGGCTAATCCAGCTTCAGGAATTCCGGCTTGAGCCAATACAATGACAAGCATTACCATTCCGGCACCGGGCACGGCTGCTGAGCCAATAGAAGCTAGAGTTGCCGTGGCTACGATTCCCAATTGAGCTGCAAAAGAAAGCTCCATCCCGAAGGCTTGTGCAATGAATACTGCAGCAACTGCTTGATACAGACTCGTGCCATCCATATTAATAGTAGCTCCTATAGGAAGTACAAAACTGCTCACTTCTCTATCTACTCCCAAGTGTTCTTCTACACGCTCCATAGTCACAGGTAAGGTGGCCGCACTGCTGCTCGTACTGAAGGCCAAAAGCTGCGCAGGTGAGATTCCATTCAGGAAGAAAGAGGGGCTTTTCCCAGTGAATACTTTTACTGCCGTGATGTAAATAATGATCATCAAAACCAGTCCTAGGACTACCGTGATGGCATACATTCCCAGCGCTGCAAAGAGGTCAGCGTTAGGCGCTTCTACCACCAGAGCCGCCATCAAAGCAAAGACTCCATAGGGCGCAGCAAGCATGATGAGATCTATGAGTTTCAAGATAACTTCATTGAAGCCATCAAAAAAGTCTTTAACAGGTTTCCCCACTTCAGCCGGAACAAGAATCAGTCCCACACCAAAGAAGATGGCGAAGAATATCACTTGGAGCATGTTCCCATTCTCAGTAGATGCCTTTATGATGTTCTCTGGCACAAGGTCAATCAAGGCCTGAAGTGGCCCAGCATTTTTCTGATTCTCTGCTGCGGCTATCTTGCTTTCAGCATCTCCTGCATAGGCGCTTAAAAGTTCTGTTCTCGTCTGTTCTGAGATGGTTTTTCCTGGCCCAATTAGATTCACCGCTACCAATCCGATGGACACTGCGATAACAGTAGTGATTAGATATAATCCTATTGTCCTTCCTCCCATTGCTGAGAGACGGCTGAGGTCTTTCAAATCACTTACCCCTTTGATGAGAGAACCTAGAATGAGCGGAACCGCAATGAGTTTCAGTGCATTGATAAATATCGTCCCGAAGGGCTTCACCCAGTCTCCCACTATGGTCCCACCGCCTTCGAAGGAAGACATGAGGAATCCAAAGCCAACTCCAATGGCCATTCCTAAGAGTATCTTCCAATGCAATGCTAACTTCTTCATGGATTCGGGGTGATTAGGCGTCCAATATACACATTGGCCAAGGGAGAGAATGGTTAGTGGTGGTTGTTATTAGGAAAAATCTTGTTGACCATTTTCCTGGCTTGCTTGGCATTGGAGAAATCCCTTTGTAAGATTTCCTTTCTGGCTTCATAGGCCGAAGATGATAAAGGTGTGTTCCACAGTTTTTCCAAAGAAGCCTTCATTCCACTCGCATCAGCTGTCACTTCACAGCATGTCTCTAGTCCTGTTCCTTCTACCATAGGTTCATTCACGAGGCAATGACCTCCATTGAACAAGCTAAAAAGCAGTTTCAATTTCATGCCAGTAGCCTGAAAGGTCGGCAGGATATTGACTTGCGCTTCTTGAACTAAGCCTTGCAATAACACTGCGTCTCCATCTATAAGCTCTATGTTCTTTGTCCTAGCAATTTTCTTGACCAATCTAGGAGAAGCTCCTTTTCCAAAGACTTTCAAGGACTTTTCTGAATCATTGAACACTTGATCAACAAGGAATTCTGCAGCACGTTCGTTCTCCATAACGGAGAGACTTCCATGATAGAGAGCAAATGGCTTTTTACCTCCATTCGGAGCTAACTCTTCATTGCTATGGAAAGGCGGAATGTAGGTCACCTTCTCATTCCATTTTTTGAAGTGCTCTAGATCCTTGGGCGATATGGCAAAAAGGGCTCTTGGTAAAGCGCATTGCCGCTCAAACTGCTCCAGTTTCTTAGCCTCTTTTCTCAAATAAATTCTCTTCAACCAAGAATGCTCTTGCGCTGCTAAGGCCTGATAATACTCATGCTCTACGTTGTGCGTGCGCAAGAACTTCGGCCTATCTTTTAACCTATGATGATCCAAATAATAGCCGCAATGAAGTCCTTCAAAAAGAATAGGATGCCTGTCTTGAAGGAGACGCTCGAGCAATGCATCATGATGCCTGCTTACCACTATAAAGGGAAGCGGATGAATAAGTAAGGTCTTATTCATATTCCGTGGATAGTAATAGACCTCTACACAGTATTTCTTTAGCTCATCTGTAGCTTCTCTGCCGTAAGCAAAGCAATGCAAATGCACTTTTATTCCCAAGGCATGAAGCGCTTTCACCTTATAGAACACATCTATCACACCGCCATAATCAGCGGGAAAAGGAATGTCAAAGGAGACGATATGGAGATGTTTCTCAGACAAGTCCAGCGTAAATTTCTTTCAATACCTCACTCTCTTTTTCCCAATTCAGTTCCATGTATGCACGCTTAGCATTAGCCCTGAATTTCAGCATTTCATCAGGCTGTGCGAACATGTCCTTGACAGCTTGTGCAATGAGATTAGGTTCCACTTTTTCAATGTTGTTTCCTAAACCATATTCCTTCACGAGATTTCTGGACTCTACGGTAGACCCTGTCAATACTGGGATTCCAGCAGCCATATAATCGAAGAGTTTATTAGGCAAGGCATACTCATAGTTCAGATTATCCCCTTTTTCAAGGCTTAATCCAAGGTCTGCATTCAATGTGAATTGCATCAAATCTTCATAAGGCATTAAAGGTCTGAACAAGACCTTTTCTTCCAAGCCATGCTCCCTTGACATTTCTTTCAATGTCTCTATCACATCTCCTCCACCAGCAAAGAGCAAGACATATTCATCACTGAGTTCTTTCATGGCCAATACTGCTTCCTCGGCTCCTTTACTCACGTTAATCCCAGCACCTTGAAGGATGAGAATTTTCTTGGTTTCGGGAAGGCCAAGTTCAGAACGGGACTTTGATTTTTTCCATTCTTTCCATGGAGGAACATTGCGAAGCAAGTTCACCTTCACTTCATAGGTCTTTGAATAATATGCTGCAATGGAACTGCTCACTGTATAAGCTCTCTTCAGTCGAGGAAAGATGGATTGCTCAATAATCAGCCAGGCCTTTCTTGCCATTCTTCCCTTCAGTTCTGGAACCTCAGTAAAGAACTCATGGCTATCATACACCAACTCTTTATTAAGAAGATTCACATAGGCCAAATAGCCAGCGAGCAGAGTATCTAGGTCATTTACATGAACGATATCCCAGTCCTTTTTCATGAGTCTAAAAAAGAAGCGAATGTTCAGTTCTAGATAGAACAGAGGTCCTTTATCGAAGAAAAGCTTTAGCCTTTCAACAGAATATGATCGCTCTATAGGCGTGCTATGTGCCCTCAATCTTCCCACGATACTGACCTCGAATCCAAGGGCCATTAAACTGCGCAAGGTCTTGTCCACACGCTGATCCGTGCTTATGTCGTTACTTACTAGAAAGAGTACCTTCTTGCTCATGGTTCTTCAAAACGGCCATTCCCCATAGCGAATTGTGGAAATGTGTCCGAAGATAAGGTCGTGAATCGAATTGTAGGTGCCATCTTCGTAGCTATGTCTATATCCATTGAAAAGGGAGTTTCCCTGAAGCACATGAACACCTTCGGTCTAGAAGTGGCCGCTGATCAGTTCTGCAGATTTAGATCTGTGGATATGCTTCGCGCTGGACTAGAAAAAGCCCATGGACTGCCTAAGCTTATCCTAGGCGGTGGAAGTAATATCCTCTTCACCTCTGATTTCCAAGGAATGGTTTTGAAGAATGAGATAGGCGAAATTCAAGTGGTCCAAGAAGACGAGGATTTTGCGCTAGTTGAGGCAGGAGCGGGAGTAGTATGGCATGACCTAGTGCGCTTCGCGGTTGAAAAAGGATGGGGCGGTATTGAAAACATGAGCTTGATTCCCGGATCATGCGGAGCAGCACCTATGCAGAACATAGGCGCGTATGGAGTAGAGGTAAAAGATTGTTTTCAGTCCTTGAAAGCCTATCACATTGCTAGTTCTGAGATTCATGAATTTGACGGTAAGGCCTGTGAATTTGCATACAGAGAAAGTGTGTTCAAACGCAAACTGAAAGGTCAATATGTAATCCTCTCTGTTTGCCTGAGGCTGAATAAAAAACCTTCCCTCAATACTTCCTATGGAGCCATTGAGCTAGAGCTAGAAACCATGGGCTTGAACGCATCAGTAAAAACTATTTCTGATGCTGTGATTCGGATTCGTAGAAGTAAGCTCCCTGACCCAGCTGTGATAGGAAATGCAGGAAGTTTCTTCAAAAATCCAGTAGTGGAAGATTCCTTGTTTCAGAAGCTCATTGGCTTACATCCTAGCATGCCAAATTATCCCGCTGAATCTGGGAAAAAGCTCGCAGCAGGCTGGCTTATAGAGCAATGCGGCTGGAAGGGAAAAGACCTAGGTGGATATGGAGTGCATGATAAACAGGCTTTAGTTTTGGTCAATAGAGGCCAAGGAAGCGGAGAGAAACTCTATGCATTATCAGAGGAGATCATTCTCTCTGTCAAAGAGAAGTTCAAGGTGGAAATAGAGCGCGAAGTGAATATCATCTAAACAGCCTGACTCAGGTGTCTTACCTTTACACCGGAAGAATCAGAAGAAATCATCCAAGGAATTAACATTATTAAGGGAAAGCACATGGCTGACGAGATTAAGAACAAGCAAGGACAACTCAACATAGAATTGAACGAGGAAATAGCCGGTGGCACCTATTCTAACCTATGTATCATCACTCATTCTCAGAGTGAATTCGTATTGGATTTTATACGCGTGATGCCTGGAATGCCTAAGGCAAAGGTGAAGTCAAGAATCATCTTGACCCCACAACACGCAAAGCGTTTGCTGAAAGCATTGACTGAGAATGTATCTCGTTTCGAGAATCAACACGGTGATATCACTGAAGCTGGAATGCCGGAGATAGGTCTTCCTATGAATTACGGAGGAACTACAGGTGAAGCCTAAGACTTTAAAGACTGAAAGACGGTAGGGCTACATCAAGCTCTACCCTCCTTTCTCCATGCTTCAAGGTGCAGAGTACGTTCTCAGCATCATGCTCCAAGAAGAGCACATAGCCCTTATCAGCGGCTTGCTTCAAGAATTTTTCTTTCTCTGTCATAGTGATTAGCGGCCGGGTATCATAGCCCATCACGAATGGCAATGGAATATGCCCTACAGATGGCAATAGATCAGCCATAAAGACAATGGTCTTTCCGTTGTATTGAATGTGAGGAAGCATCTGACTATCTGTATGTCCATCCACGAAGAGAACATCAACTCCTGGGAATACCCTTTGAGAAAAATCTCCTACGCGTTCTATGAATTTTAACTGCCCGCTCTCTTCTAAAGGCAGGATATTCTCTTTCAAGAACGATGCTTTTTCGCGTTGGTTAGGCTGAGTTGCCCATTTCCAATGCCTCTCGTTGCTCCAATACGTAGCATTCTTAAATGCCGGCCTCAAGTCTCCCGCATTATTTCTTTCAATGGCTCCCCCACAATGGTCAAAATGCAGATGCGTCAGAAAAACATCCGTGATATCATCACGCAAGAATCCATGGCCAGCCAGGCTCTTGTCCAAGGTATCATCTCCATGCAAATAGTAATGCTTGAGAAATTTTTCATCTTGCTTATTCCCTATTCCTGTGTCTATCAGCATCAAGCGATTTCCTTCTTCTACTAATAAACAACGCATGGCCCATGAGCATAAGTTGTTCTCATCAGGCACGTTGGACCTGCTCCAGATGGATTTTGGAACCACCCCAAACATAGCTCCTCCATCAAGTTTAAATCTTCCTGTTTCTATGCTATATAATTTCATCCTGATGGTGGATTATGAAGTTGACAAATATCTCAGCGCCTAAATGTACGCATGTGTCTCTAGCTGATCTTAGTAGCATGAGAGTACACTTTATCGCCATAGGCGGAGCAGCTATGCATAACCTCGCCATTGCCTTGAAACGCAAGGGTATGAGCGTGACAGGTTCAGATGATGAAATCTTCGAACCATCTAAAGGTAGACTGGCCAAGGAAGGAATCCTTCCCCAGGAAATGGGTTGGAATCCACATCGTATACACACCGAATTGGATGCTGTAATCCTAGGAATGCATGCCCGACTCGATAATCCAGAATTAATCAAGGCCAAGGAATTAGGATTGAAAATCTATTCCTATCCAGAATATCTCTATGAGCAATCCAAGGATAAAAAGCGCGTAGTCATTGGAGGCAGTCATGGAAAAACCAGCATCACGGCTATGATTTTGCATGTTCTTGGCCAGAATAAACTCACCTACGACTATATGGTGGGCGCCCAATTGGACGGATTCGATTGCATGGTCAAGATTTCTGATGCTCCCATTATCATTCTGGAGGGAGACGAATACCTTTCATCTCCCATAGATCGCAGACCTAAGTTTCATCTATACAGACCTCACATTGCTGTGCTCAGCGGAATAGCGTGGGATCATATTAATGTCTTCCCAACATTCGAGAACTATTTGGAACAGTTCAGTCTCTTTGCGAAGAGCATTCAGGCTGAGGGTTCACTTTTTTACTACTGTGGAGATGAGCATTTGAAAAAGATAGCTTCTGAAGAATCTTCTCGTATTCATTGCGAAGCCTATGGAACACATGCGCATGAGATTCAAGATGGAATTACTGTTTTGAAGAATGGAAAGGAAGAAACGCCTATTGCTGTTTTCGGGAAACATAACCTTCAGAATCTATCTGCTGCAAAGCTCGTTTGTCTGTCACTCGGAGTATCTGAATCAGGGTTTTACTCAGCCATCAGCAGTTTCGGGGGAGCAGCGCGCAGGCTTGAACTGGTGCGAAAAGGTCGTGACTATGTCATCTATAAAGACTTTGCACACAGCCCTTCTAAGCTCAAGGCCACCACAGATGCTTTGAAAGAACAATATCCTGACCGTGCCCTGATCGCATGTATGGAACTGCACACGTTCAGTAGCTTGAACAAGCAGTTTCTGCAGGAGTATAAAGGGAGCATGAGCAAGGCAGATAAGGCATTCGTATTCTATGACCCTGAGGTGGTCTCCCATAAAAGGTTGGATTCAATAAGCAAGGAAGACATCTTTCAAGCCTTCGGCTCTGAGAACGTCACTGTTTTCGATAATTCAGAGAAGATGCTTGCCGAATTAAAAGCTCAAGATTGGCATAACAAGAACCTGCTCTTCATGAGTTCAGGAAATTTCAATGGCTTAGACTTTGCGAAAGTCAGTCAGGAACTGATTCCTTAAATCTACTTGCCATAAACTTGAAAAAGAGACTCATAAGCAAGCTGTAGAAAATGGCCGTTAAGGTCAAGGCCAGCAACGAATAGGAGGCTTGAGGTAAGGGTGAGAAAAACACTTTTCGCAGTGAGCTCTCTTGATTTGAAAGGAATTCCTCTTGTGTTGTTTCTTTCTCTATTCCATCCGTTTTACTGAACTCTGCCCAGCCTCCATTCTGCTCTATTCCTGCATTGGTTTCTATCATTACTTGGTCTAGGCGAGTATCGAAGAAATCTGTATCTAAAAACTTGTAATAACTGAAGATGGCCACTGTTATCATAATCACATAGATGGCCGCAGGGCGCATTCCTGATTTTAATAAATGGAAAGTCTCTTTGCCATTCTCCGCTCCTTTTTTCACACCTACGTATACAAGGATGACAAGAAACAGGAGGTTCAACATGATTCCGGCCCTCATAGTATCCTCTATCCATGAGGTATAGAAGATGACCACTTTTACACAGAGCCAGGTCAAAGCGAAGAGCATAGGTAATTGCATGACACAAAGTAAATGCTTCTGGCGGCAAAGCATCTCTTCGTAAGAATAAAAAAAGCCCTTGCTTAATGAGCAAGGGCTTTCTATTTCTTTTCAATGAAGGGCGTATCAGCCGTTCATTGAGATGAGGAACTCCTCATTGTTCTGAGTCTGCACCATACGGTCCTTAATGAACTCCATGGCTTCTACTGCATTCATGTCACTCAAGTGCTTGCGCAAGATCCATACACGTTGCAAGGTCTCTTTATCCATCAAGAGATCTTCTCTACGTGTACCAGATGCAGGAATATCGATGGCTGGATAGACTCGCTTGTTAGCGAGCTTACGATCCAACTGAAGTTCCATGTTACCAGTTCCTTTGAATTCCTCGAAGATGACCTCATCCATTCTTGAACCGGTCTCGGTCAATGCTGTAGCGATGATGGTCAATGAACCTCCGTTCTCAATTTTACGAGCAGCTCCGAAGAAGCTCTTAGGTTTCTGCAATGCATTTGCATCAACACCACCAGTAAGAACTTTTCCTGAAGCAGGAGATACTGTATTGTAAGCGCGAGCTAGACGCGTGATGGAATCCAAGAGGATACACACATCATGTCCACACTCAACCATACGCTTGGCTTTCTCCAATACGATGTTTGCAATCTTCACGTGACGCTCTGCTGGCTCGTCAAAAGTAGACGCTATCACTTCAGCCTTTACGCTTCGGGCCATGTCTGTTACTTCCTCAGGACGTTCATCAATCAACAGAATGATCAAGTACATCTCTGGGTGATTCTCAGCAATTGCATTGGCAACATCCTTCAATAAAACAGTTTTCCCTGTCTTAGGCTGTGCTACGATCATACCACGCTGTCCTTTCCCTATAGGCGAGAACAAGTCCATGATACGAGTAGAAATGTTCTTGTTATTTCCTGCAAGATTTAATTTCTGGTCAGGGAAAAGTGGCGTCAAATATTTGAATGGAACACGATCTCTAACGAAAGCTGGGTCTCTTCCATTGATACTATCTGCGGAGATTAACGGGAAATACTTCTCGCCCGTGCGTGGAGGACGAACGGCACCTCTTACGGTATCCCCAGTCTTCAGTCCGTATAGCTTGATTTGTGATTGACTCACATAGACATCGTCTGGTGAGTTCAAGTAGTTATAATCAGAGCTTCTGAGGAATCCGTATCCATCAGGCATGGTCTCTAGCACTCCCTCTTGAACGATAAGTCCATCAAAGTTGTAGCCATACTCTTCAGCCTTTGGAGCTTGGTTCTCTCGAGGCTTACGGTCACGGTTGCTATTCCTATCTCCATGATCAGAATTCTTGTCACCACGATCGTTTCTACGCTCGCGATTGTTGTCGTTCTTGGAATCAGCGTTTCCTACAGAATCGTCATCACCATCCTTCTTGTCAGAGGAATTCTTGTCTGAAGAACTTTTATCCTTTGAGTTGGAGTCACTATCTTTCCTCGTGTCCTTTCTAGGTTCATTGCGCTTGTCCTTGCGGTCATCGCGTCTTTTGTCATCACGTGGTTCTCTGCGTTCTTTGTTGTCCTTCGAGTCGCTGGATTCTTTGGAGTCCTCCTTAGAATCAGATTTAGACTCAGTCTTGGAGTCAGCTTCGGACTTGAAATCAGTTGCATCGCTCGATCCTTCCTTTTTGATAGGATTTACCGCCTGCTCATCGAGAATACGGTAGATGACGTCTTGTTTTTTAAGGGTCTTGAAATTAGAGACATTGAGCTTTTCTGCAATGTCCTGTAACTCGGCCACCTTCATGCCGTTGAGTTCTATGATGTCGTACATGGAATAGAGATATTCTTTGAATTTGGAATGGCCTACTATAAAGCCTGTAGAATGAAGATATTTTCTTGATATAAGAAGGGATGACCAGAGCGGTTTCTCCCGTTTCAGGTTGCAATATTAGGATATTTTACCATTATCGCAAGAAAATATTCCCTATTTCTCAGCTTATTATTATTGAAAATCTATCAACCCCTTGACAAAATTCATGCTTTCTAAAATGCGCTCTTGGAAATTTCTTAAGCGTTACGGGCTGAAAAGATCGCATGGAATGGTTATTTTTAAGAACCGGCAATTCTATCTTTGTAACCCAAGTCTGTATCTTGGCGCCTTTGAAAAACACAATCTGAATGATTCAGCGGATACAATCCATCTACTACCTTATCGCAATGATTCTTGTGGGCTTAATGACTTTATGGCCTCTTGCCCAAGTGGGAGATGCTCTGATTGACATCAATGGGAACGGAACTTCTGGTCCAGACAGCCCTATTCCATTTCCCCTGTCATATATCGGCTATCTCATCATCTTTCTGTGTGTGATTTGCATATGGATGTATAAGGATCGCAAGAAACAATTGATCCTAGGTCGAGTGAACTATTTCTTATTATTGGCATACATTGTAGTTATATCTTTGAGTATAGAACGGGTTATTAATACGCCTGAGGCAAGTTCTGCTGTAAGCTATAATGTCTCTATTTTCCTTCCTTTGGTTGCTTTGGGATTTCTCTTTCTCGCCAATAGAGCAGTGAAAAAGGATGAAGATTTAGTACGTTCGCTTGATCGTCTCCGATAAACCGCTCTTTAATTGAACAGATGCATGATGAATAGATACATGTCTTTTTTGTTGTTTTCAGTCATGCTCTTGTTGAGCATGGGGTCTATTGCACAGACGACTTTGAAAGGTGTTGTTTATGATGCCATAAGTAAAGAAACGCTCATAGGTGCTGCTGTAGTTATAGAAGGAACTACTATTGGAATAACTACTGATATTGATGGAAAATTTGTACTTCAAACAACACGCAGCCTTCCTTTGAAGCTGACCGTCAGCTTTCTTGGGTACAAGACCAGACCTATCAACGTGACAAGCGCCAATGCATCTAACCTCAGCATCTCTCTAGAAGGTGATGCAGTAATGATGTCGGCTGTTGAAGTAAAGGCCCAGCGTATTTCAGACAAGCAAAAACAGAGTGCCCTCACTGTAGAACAAATGGATGCCTTGGCCATCAAAGAAGCGGCCTCTGGGAGTTTCTATGAGAGCCTTGGAAATCTAAAAGAAGTGGATGTTACCTCTGCAAGCCTGGGCTTTAAGGTGATAAATACGCGCGGATTCAATTCAACTTCTCCTGTGCGCTCTCTTCAACTTATTGATGGAGTGGACAATCAAAGCCCAGGGCTTAATTTTTCCCTCGGAAATTTCTTAGGCGCTTCTGACTTGGATGTGCGCCTTGTAGAAGTCGTAGCAGGAGCAAGCTCTGCTTATTTTGGGCCAGGTGCATTTAATGGTGTGATTAATATGACCACTAAGGACCCTTATGACTTTCCTGGGGTAAGTGTGGAGATTAAAGCTGGAGAAAGAGCTCTGTTCCAGCGTGTTGTTAGGCTCGCAGATTTTACTACTAACAAGGATGGAAAGAAGAAGCTAGGTTATAAAGTCAACGTATTTTTCATGCAGGCTCATGACTGGGAAGCTGAGGATTATAGAGCTATTGAAGGTGCCCCATATGGAGAGGACCACCCATTCGGCTATGATGCTGTGAATATATATGGAGATGAACCTACAGCGGTCAACAATGACAATTCTGACAATCTCTATGCGAGACCGGGACTTACGGAGTTTTTCAGAAATGGATATAAAGAGAAGGATCTCTTGAACTATAATACGAACAATACAAAATTAGGCGCAGGACTTTATTATCGTATCAAGGATGATGTGACCATCAATTATGGATTGAACTACAGCACTGGATCAACGATCTATCAAGGTGATAATCGCTATGCATTGAAAGACGTACAATTCTATCAGAACAAGCTTGAAATTGGAAAAAGGATACTTGGTTCATACGCGCATACCGCACTGCTGAAGACGCAGGAAAGACCTATGATGTAGTCACTACGGCTATTCGCATGCAAGAAGCTCAAGGAACCACCGCGACTTGGAACACACGTTTCTTAACAAGCTGGAGCCAGAATATCATTCCTAATAATCCTGAGATTACCGAGGCAAAGAACTCCATCTTCAGCTTCGTTCAATCAGAAATTGCAGCTGGAAATATCCCATCAAGCGAAGGTCTGTCCAGCTACAATCAACTGATGGAGACTTGGATCAATGACAATGCCGACTTTCTCAATACTCTTTATCAAGAAAACATGAATCTGGTCAATGGTCAGTCAGGAGCTCAACTCGAAGCCTTCTATGAGCCAGGAACTGCTCGTTTCGATTCCTTGCGTGCTGATGTGACTAGGAGGAACTTCACCGAGAATGGTTCTAGATTCTATGATAAATCTGCATTGAGTCATATTCAAGGCGAATACAAGTGGAAAATTGAGGGACTGACCATCACCGCTGGAGGAAACATGAGGTGGTACCGCCCCGATTCCCGTGGGACCATTTTCAGCGACACTTTGGCCTACACCTATGAGACCTTCGAAGGAGAACGGGTGGCGGTGGATTCATCCAGAGTGGTCATCAAGAATCAGGAATTCGGCATTTATGTAGGGGCGAGAAAGGAATTCATGGAACAGAAACTCATAGGTACAGCCACCTTGAGGATGGATAAGAACCAGAATTTCGACTACCTCTTCTCTCCTGCGGCATCACTCGTCTACTCTCCATCAGACAAGAACACATATCGCATGAGCCTTTCATCGGCTATTCGTAATCCAACCTTGGCTGATCAATACCTCTATTATAATGTTGGGCGAGCTATCTTGCTAGGAAATGTCGAAGGAAGATTCGAGGCAGGGTCAGACTCCCTCTTCACCATTGATTCATTCAACAATTACAGAGGCGAATTGAATACCGATACCTTGGAGTATTTCAACGTAGATGCAATTAGACCCGAGCAAGTAAAAACCTTTGAGCTTGGATATAGAGGAAAACTCACTGAATCCCTTTACATTGATTTTGGAGGATATTACAGTAGATATAAGGACTTCATTGGATTCAATATTGGGATTAACGGTGAATTCGGACCTGAAGGATTCCCCGATCAGGGAGGTCTTCAAGTGTATCGTGTCGCTGCCAATGCAACAAGTATAGTAACCACGAGAGGAGCTTCCATAGGACTCAATTACTATTTCAGCAAACTGTCTCTAAATGGAAACTATAGCTTTAATGAACTAGTGAGTGGTGAAGAAGACCCCATTATTCCTGCTTTCAATACACCTAAGAATAAGTTCAATCTAGGAATAGGAGGCAGGGAGATTACTCTGTTCAAGAAAGTCCCACACTTTGGATTTGGGATAAACTACAAGTACATCCAAGGCTTCTTATTTGAGGGATCTCCTCAGTTCACAGGCAGCAT
Source organism: uncultured Flavobacteriales bacterium (assembly GCA_937875855.1). GTDB lineage: Bacteria > Bacteroidota > Bacteroidia > Flavobacteriales_D > JABDKJ01 > JABDLZ01. The sequence goes on along the minus strand of CALFHF010000198.1, from coordinate 1,746 downwards.
TCCAACGTATGACATGATGGATGCTCAAGTAAATATCTATATTACGAAATTAAAGAGTACTTTTAAGCTCGGAGGCAGTAACATCATGGGTATCAGACCCCTATTCGATAAAGGAGTCGAGAACAAGTTGGCTTCAGCCTTCGACAACAAGAACTTTCAGGTCTATGGAGGACCACAGATTGGAAGATTGCTCTATGCGAGTATATTGATAGATTTGAAATGAATAACTTTATACCCTTAAACTTTAATAGATGAAGAACACTTTACGCTTTTTAATGCTTATGACGGCTGTAATCAGCCTGTCGAGCCTATCAGCTCAGACACGTTACCTCGATGAGGTCTTCACAGATGCGGAGATTACCATCACGAACAACGTGACTTTTGCTGCCAATATTAATTTCTTGACTTCGAACTTCACTCCTAGCGCTCAGTTATTGACCGACATAGGAACTTTGAGTTTTATCGCTGATGCCGGTGGAGTTTATCCCGCAGCTTACTACAATGCGGCTGATGCAAGCACTCAAATAAAAGTGACCGATATTAAGATGGATGTTTATCGTCCTTCTGGTACTGCGGATACAGAGACTGCACGTCCGGTTATCATATACCTACACACAGGCAACTTCCTTCCTCCTCCTATAAGTGGGAGTATGATGGGAACTAAAAGTGATAGCCTTGCTGTAGACATGTGCAAAGCATGGGCTAGAAGAGGTTATGTTGCAGTTTCTATGGACTACCGTTTAGGATGGAATCCTATCGCTCCAGATGTACAGACCAGAAGAGGTACACTCTTGAACGCTGTATACCGTGCCATCCAAGACACCAAAATGGGTGTGCGTTTCCTGAGAGCCGATGCTGCTATCAGCAATACTTATGGTATTGACCCAACGAAAGTGGCTTTGTTTGGAGAGGGATCAGGTGGATATATGTCCCAGGCATACACTACATTGGATAATGCCCAAGTAGAATTGTTCCTAGAGAAATTCCGCCCTAACCCATTCGACCTTAGCACATCATACATCGATACACTTTCAGTAGGTCTTCCTTCTGGACTTGGTTATCAGAACAGTGTGAACCTATACAGAGATGTGAGCATTGATGCATCGGTGCAGATGTCTATCAACGCTGGTGGTGCTTTGGCCGATGAATCTTGGCTTGAGGCGGGAGACGTTCCTATGGTGGCTTTCCATGCCATTAGAGATGACTTTGCTCCTTTCACTTCCGGAACCGTCATCGTACCAACTACACAAGAAGAAGTGGTAGATGTTCATGGTTCTAATTTCTTCATTCAGAAGGCCAATGATATAGGTAACAATGCTGTATTCGCAGGTTTACCTGGTGGCGATGTGTATACTGACCGTGCTCGTTCACTTTACAACACATCGTGGGAAACATCAAATGGAAATACCGAGACTGTGTATGCCTCACCTGAGGGACTATACTCTATTGTGCAGCCTTTACGCCCCTTCTTGACCAACATCTCTGCTCCATGGCAGTGGTGGGATCCTACTGCCCCTCTTTCTTTGTATGAAGTTGCTCCTGGCGTGACTACACATATGGTACAGATTCAGTCTAATCCTAATATGTCAGAAGCGCGGAGTATAGCATACCAAGATACTATCAATGGATACATGCTTCCTCGTTTGGCTTGTGTTTTAGATCTTCCTGGAAACCCATGTTCTGCTGGCAGTAACGATGCACTTTGTGATGCCTTCCCTGCAACTGTTGATGGAGGAGTATTCACTG
>CALFHF010000197.1 GCA_937875855.1 uncultured Flavobacteriales bacterium | reverse complement strand
TTTTAATGGAATCAGGCTTGGAAAGTACGACCACATGGTCGTCCTCTCTGAAAACGAATTCATTATCAGGAATAATACCTACACCATCTCTTATCACCCCTCCAATTCTCGCCCCGATTGGCATTTTCATCTTAGAAAGACTTTTGTGGTTGATGCTCGATTTAGGATTTACCTCGAACTCCAAAACCTCGCAGTCAGCCCCATGGAGTCCAGCCATAGCCAGTACTTCTCCTTTTCTGATATATCTGAAAATGAAATTCGCAGTAATAAGTCTCTTGTTGATCATCGTATCCACACCTACATTTTGAGAGAGGTGGATGTAATCTACATTTTCAACCAGTGCTATTGTCTTCTGTACACCTCGATTCTTGGCCATGAGACAGGATATGATATTCGTCTCAGAGTTCTCTGTGACCGCAATCACTACGTCCATCTCGCTCAAATTCTCTTCTTCGAGCAACTCTATATTCTGATGATTGCCATGGATTACAAGCGTATTGGCAAGTTCATCGGCCAACATCCTGCACTTTGTTTTATTGGAGTCGATAATCTTCACCTTGTATTTCTTGCTCAATAGTCGAGCTGCATGGAAGCCTATTTTGCTTCCGCCAAGGATCATGATGTGCTTGATTTCTTTTTGCCCATTAGTTGACATCTTCATGACGTCAGCTTCTCCTTCAGGATCAGTGATAAAATAACTATGGTCGTTCATGGAGAAGACCGTCTCATCAGTAGGAATAATTGTATCATTCGAACGAAGGATAGCTACGTTCTTGAAATGGTCTTTCTCACCATTTGGAAAAACTTCACTCAAGCTCTTGTTTAAGAGTATGGACTGGTCGTCCACTTTAATTCCCATCAACGAAAGTTTTCCTTGTCCAAATGAAAAGTGATCTGTTAGCACAGCATGTGCCACCAATCTTTTAATCTCTTCGGCAGCCAAGGTCTCAGGCAAGATGATCTCATCTATTCCCACATCCTTCATGAAGGTATGCTTCCTGTTTATTAAGAATTCAATATTGCTTACACGAACAATCGTCTTCTTAGCGCCCAATCTCTTCGCCATCACTGCGCTGGTGAAATTTGCATTCTCCTCAGAGGTTACTGCTATGAAGAGGTCACATTGAGAAACATTGGCTTGTTGCAGAATGGAGAATGAAGTGCAAGAACCATGGAGGGTATGCACATCCAAGTGTTTGCCCACATAATCGAGCATTTCCTCATCAATGTCGATAATGGTAGTCTCGTGACTCTCTAAAGCCAATAGCCTTCCTAAGTGGAATCCAACGTCTCCGGCACCTGCTATGACTATCCGCATGATAGGGTCAACTCAATTTTAATAGGGCAAAGCTAGTGCTTTACTTACAATCGTGTGGTTCTAAGCTATGACCTTACCTGAAAGTATAATCTTACCTATAGGATCTTTGGCAAAGTAATAAGGTATCTGGGACAAGGAATCCATGGGTCGAGTGATTATGAGATTTGCTCTTTTTCCTATGGTGATACTCCCTAGATCTTCAGATAGTTCCATGGCCGCTGCGCCATTCAGAGTGCTGGCTGCCAAGGCTTCTCCTGGGGTCATTTCCATATTGATGCAGGCCAGACTTACAATGAAATTCATATTAGAACAGGGACTTGATCCTGGATTGAAATCAGTGGCCAAGGCTAGGATTCCTCCCTTATCTATTATTTGACGGGCGGGCGCATATGGAATATTGATGAAAAAACTACATGCTGGCAAAGCCGTAGCAATTGTCTCTGAAGCACAAAGATCTTCTATGTCATGTTCAGTCATCACCTCAAGATGATCCACTGATAGGGCGTTGTGCTTTAATGCCATCTGGAGGCCGCCTATGCTTGAGAATTGATTTACGTGCACCTTGACCTTCATTCCATGTGCTATTCCTGCAATCAATATTTCTTCCATCTGAACTTTGTCAAAATACCCGCGCTCACAGAAAACATCAATGTAATTGGCCAATCCTTCCGCTGCTATCGCAGGAATCATTGCGTTCTTAATCTTGTCTATATATGCATCCTGGTCTTCTTGGAATTCTCTAGGGAATGAGTGAGCACCTAAGAAGGTGGTCTTTACTTCTATGGGAAGCTCTTTGCCTAATCTTCGTGCTACACGTAAGATTTTTGATTCAGATTCTGTGTCCAATCCATAGCCGCTCTTAATCTCTAAAGCTCCAGTGCCGCTGCGAATAGCTTCCCAAGCCCTTGTCTTTGAACGTTCATAGAGTTCCTCTTCTGACATGGATCTCATCTTGTCTACTGAGTTCAATATGCCTCCACCGCGCTCTGCGATTTCTTCATAGCTCAGCCCCTTTATCCTATCCTCGAATTCAGTTTCTCTTCCACATGCAAAAACCAGGTGGCTATGTGAATCACAGTATGAGGGAAGTACTAAACCCCTGGCAGCATCTATGCGTTCATCTATGTTCTCTGGCTGCATTTCTTCGCTTGAACCAAAGGCCGCAATGCGCTCTCCTTCTATAAGTAGCCATCCGTTTTCTATAGATTGCATCTTTGCCATCTCCGCACCTCGCAGGGACTGTATTCCGGCCGCTACTATTCCCTCGATTCGGCTGATGTTATGAATGAGTGTTCTTTTCATAGGTGGCAAAGTTAAGGTTCTATAAACTCTGAATGGATGGAGTGTGCTTCATTGTATACCTTTGAGGTCATGGCGTCTAATTCTCTCGGAAATATATTCAAGTTGAGCACCTTCGGGGAGTCACACGGAGAGGCTATTGGCGCTGTCCTTGATGGCTGTCCTGCAGGACTTGTGGTCGATATGCAGCGTATCCAAGATGAATTGGATAGAAGAAAACCAGGTCAGTCCCACATAAGTACGCAGCGAAAAGAGAGCGACCAAATTCAGATTCTCTCGGGTCTCTTCGAAGGGAAAACTACTGGTTCGCCTATCGCATTCCTAATTCAAAATGTGGATCAGCGTTCCAAGGATTACAGACACATCAAGGATACGTTTAGACCCAGTCATGCCGACTTCACTTTTCAGGAGAAATATGGAATACGTGACTACAGAGGTGGAGGTAGGAGCAGTGCGCGTGTAACTGCTCCCATAGTGGCTGCTGGTGCTTTAGCGGCCCAATTTCTAGAGAATCAAGGCGTTTATATTAGCACCTGGGTAAGTCGTGTACATGACCTTTCCTTGGACAAAAAAGGGCATTGGTCGCGAGATCAAATAGAATCTAATATTCTCCGATGCCCTGACTCACAAATGGCTGAGCAGATGATTAAGCGTATAGAGGAGATTAAGAAAGCTGGTGATACTGTGGGAGGAGCTATCTCATGCAGCATCATAGGAACACCCATTGGCTGGGGGGAGCCAGTGTTTGAGAAATTGAATGCGAATCTTGCGAAAGCCATGATGGGTATTAACGCAGTGAAAGCAATAGAGATAGGAAGTGGACTGCAAGGAACCTTCAGAAAAGGATCAGAAGAGAATGATCTCCTTGAATCCAAAGAAGGAGAAATTCACACGAAGACCAATAATTCAGGTGGAATCCAAGGTGGAATCAGCAACGGAGAAGAGATTTTCTTCAAGGTAGCTTTCAAACCTGTGGCCACTATTATGCAGGATCAAGGTTCTGTGGATAAAGATGGAAATGCAGTCACGGTTCAAGGAAAAGGAAGACATGATCCCTGTGTAGTTCCACGTGCAGTTCCTATTGTAGAAGCGCTGGCTGCTCTTGTATTGGCCGACTTCAGTCTAATGGCAAGAAGCTCACGTTGCTGATTCTACGACTACTGGGTTTTTAGAATCTAGAAGTCGGTTATTCTCACAACGAATGATGCGGGTAGAGTAATTATTCATGTGTGAATAATCATGTGTTGCCATCAAAATAGCTCGCCCGTTCTTGCTGATTTCGGCCAATAATTGCAAAATCTCTTCTGTGGTTTCAGGATCTAAGTTACCCGTGGGCTCATCAGCAAGGATGAGGTCAGGGTCATTCAGCAAGGCTCGTGCGATTACTACACGCTGTTGTTCTCCACCTGAGAGTTCATGTGGCATTTTATAGCCTTTGGCTCCTAATCCTACTTTCTCTAAGACCTCTTCACATCGCCTCGAAATCTCAGAACTTCCTTTCCAACCAGTGGCTTTCATCACGAACTGAAGGTTCTCATTTACAGAGCGATCCATCAGTAATTCAAAATCTTGGAACACGATGCCGAGCTTCCTTCTCAGATATGGGATATCCTTCCTTTTTAATTTCCTAAGATCATATCCGCAGACTTGTCCTTGTCCTTCTTTCAGTTCTAATTCTCCATAGATAGTCTTGAGCAATGAACTCTTCCCGCTCCCTGTCTTTCCAATGAGGTAAACGAATTCTCCGCGTTCTATATGAAGATCTATAGTGCTCAGGACCAGCATATCTTTTTGATAGATCTGGGCCTTCTCTAGCTTGATGATGGTATCCAATGACATAAGCCGAAGGTAGCGCTTCCTATTATTTGACGCATATAGCACTTATAGAATTACAAGCATTTGTGATTTGAAAAGCTAGGTCTATTCAGCTTTAAGGTCTTATTTTCGTGCTCATGATAAAAATAGGCCACTTCTCTTTGATTCTTTTCTTCTGTATTTCAATGCTTTCAGCTCTTGAAACAGAAGCCCAAGTCCTTGTTTCTACTACACCTATAGGTAGCTATACTGCAGCCGAATTAAACATCGTCCCAGGATTGCTGGTCGATTTCGATGTGGATTTGATTAAGATCATCTATAACACCACCGATGCTACAGGGGAACCAGTTATCGCTTCAGGTGCCTTTGCCAAGCCTGTTTCTTCTACCTGTTCTTTCTTTCCCATTGCTATCTATCAGCATGGAACTACATTGAATAAAGATGATGTTCCTAGCCGCGATAATGCTGAATCAGCCATTGTTAAATTGCTAGGGGGTCTCGGATATTATGGAATTGCACCTGACTATGTGGGTATGGGAGACAGCCCTGGCTTACATCCCTATGTGCATGCACTATCAGAGGCTACTGCTGGAGTAGATATGGTGAGAGCGGTTCGTGAGTACCTAAATGACCTTGGAGAAAGTGATAACGGAGAAGTATTGATCACAGGCTATTCTCAAGGAGGCCACGCAGCCATGGCGATGCATAAATATATTGAGGAAAATGACCTCTTGGATGAATTTAATGTTTTAGCTGCTGCACCAGCATCAGGGCCTTATGACCTCAGCGGTTCTCAAACTCCTGTGATTCTATCAGGAGAGCCTTATACTAATCCGGGATATATTGTTTATACCTTGGCTTCGTATCAGACCGCTTATGGCAATCTCTATACCGACTACAGCGATATTCTACAAGCACCTTATGACGGCATCGTAGTTCCATATTTTGATGGAAATAATTACTCTCTTAGCATGGGTAGTTTGAATCCGCAACTTCCACAACTGGTATCGGAGCTTATGACTCCAGAGGTGTTGGCTGCGTTTGAATCTGATCCTAATCATCCACTGCGCTTGGATTTGGAGGATAATGATGTCTATGATTGGACCCCACAACGCCCAATACGCATGTACTATTGCACGGCAGATGAACAAGTGAATTTTCAGAACAGTATCACTGCTGAAGAGACCATGCAGGCGAATGGAGCAGTATCAGTAAACGCAATCATGCTTGGCCCATTGGATCACTCTAATTGCTTCTTGCCAGCCATGCTTGGTGCGGTAAACTGGTTCCAAGCTACACGCACGCCCTGTATAGTTTCAGGGTTGGAAGAATTCAGTTTTGAATTTGGCCTTTCACCTAATCCCGCTTCTGATAAATTATTCATCTCTTCAGAAAAGAAATTCAATTCTTGGGCTATCTATGACCAGCAAGGAAAGCTTGTGATGGAAGAAAAGGGGAGTGCTTCTTTAAACAGTAATGTCATCTATCTTTCTAATATGGTTAAGGGAACGTATCTCGTCACCTTGAGAACCGCAGATGGAGTGAGTTCTTCTAAGCTTTTCCAAGTTCATTGACCCTCACCGTAGCGCAAAGCCCTGTCAAACATGACTTAGAGATATGAAAAGCGTATTCAAAAAAGGACGCTTGGAATTGGCATTTGAGAAGTTCGGGACAGGAAATCATACCTTTATTTTCCTTCATGGTTATGGTAAGACAAAGGGGGATTTCAATGACTTGGCATCGAAATTACCAGCAAAGTATTGTGGCATTACCATAGATCTTCCTTTTCATGGTGAATCTGAAAATCAGGAACTTCAAGATGCTCTGGCCTTATCCAAAGAAGAATGGTCTCATTGGGTATCAGCATTAGTCAAAGCACATGGAGGTTCAGAAGGTCATTCTATGGTGGCCTTCAGTATAGGGGCGAGGCTTGCACTTTGTCATGCTGAATCAGAACCTGAGGGCCTCCAACACCTTATTCTTTTAGCACCTGATGGATTCATCGTGAATCCTTGGAATATGTTCTTCACTAGAAATAGGATAGGGCGGAGACTGTTCAAGAATGCCATGCGTATGAGCAATTCCACTGATATTCTAGTGAGAAAATTGGCCCAAGTCAAGCTTATAGACGTGCGCAAACAAAAGATAATAGAGGATAACATCAGAGGATCTGAAGCTAAAATGAAACTCTATCATACCTGGGTGGTATTCAAATCTTTATGGCCCGACCAAAATTGGTTGAAAAAAGAGAACGGACTTTCATGGGGAAATACGCTCATCATGCTGGGAAAACACGATTCGGTGATTCCGAGCAGGCAGATCCAAGAGTGGGTGCCAGAACCTTGGAAAGGAAGGGTCATAAGAGAGTTCAATTTCGGGCATGACTTGATGGTATCACGTGTTTTTCAAGAAGTGGAGCGGGAGATTGCACTTCTAATTACTTCACAGGAATAGAATATACGGCTGAATTAAGTGCTATTCCAAGGCTGAACTTGGTACATTAATCCTAATTTTGCAACACATTAATGCAAATAATAACACATGCGTACTTCTAAACTTACTTTACTGCTGTTCACAGCACTTCTTGGAAGTTCAGTTATGGCACAGAGCATCATCGATACTCAGCCTGCTGTTTCTCCTATCCTGACTATTAGCACTGACGATGTCATAGTGCATGAGAACAACACTCCAAGTCCTATGAGAGGTGCGAGCTTGTTCTCTGAGACTTTCTCTGCAGGATTTGCAGGAGATAACGGTGTAGGCCCTTGGGATGCCTTTGATTCTTCACCAACTGGAGTTGAAATATGGAAAGCTGGAGGAAATGGCGGACAAGTTCCTGTCAACTTTACTTTTGCTAGCCCTTCTTTGGTCCCTCAGTTTACTACGAGTGCCAATGGATACGCGTTCTTCGATGCATACAGATTCAATCAACCTACCTTACCTACCTATGAGTCGGTACTAGGAACGTTGACTAGTCCTAGCCTTGACTTGAGCGCTAGCCCGTCAGTTATCCTTGAGTATCAGCAGAACTTCGCATATTGTTGCTTCTCTTTCTCACCTCTTACTGTAGAAGTAAGTAATGATGGAGGCTTCTCATGGGTAGTATTCCCAGGAGAAGGAAGCTTTTTGCCTGATGCAAATACATCTTCAGGAAACTTGACTACTATCATCGACATCTCTTGTATAGCTGCATTTCAGTCTGACGTGATGGTAAGATTTGCATACAACAATGCATTCGACCAGTTCTTCGGATTCTATTCTTGGTGTATTGATGATGTTTATTTATATGAGGCTCCTTCTGATAACGATATCGAAGTGATCCAAGTGACTAACGGTGATGTTTTCAATGATTGGGAATACAGAGTGACTCCATTGTCGCAGGCGAGATATGCAGTTGACGGAGGATTAATGGTAGGAGTGGTATACTCCAACAAAGGTTCTGAAGATCAGACCAACGCTATTATCTCTATCGATGTTTTGGACAATGGTGGTTCTTCCATTTTTAATTACATGACTCCAGCTTTTGACATTCCATCTAATGGAAATGCACTTACATGTCCTCACTTGAGTGATACTGTGTATATCGACACTGGATTTGAGCCAAGTGCCATTGGAGAGTACACTATTAGCGTAAATATCACTTCTGATCAAGCAGATGCTAGCCCATTGGACAACACCATGGATAAATCTATCGAGTATACTGATTTTGTATATGGTCATGATAATGAGAACTTGTTGACCCTAGAGTATAGACCTGACGCGGGTGCCTCTGCTGGTACCTTTGATAAATTCGGTCTTGGAAACATTTTTACTGTTCCTAATGAAGGATCTGAGGCCAATGGAGTAATTGTACGCTTCGGACCTAACACAGATGTAGAATGGGAAGTAGAAGTAAGAATCTATGAGACTGATGACCTTGGAAGCATTAATCCAGTGGCTGATGCAGGTCCAGGAAATGCAGGTGCATTCTATGAGATCCAGATTGCTGACGTTCCTGCTACTATTGCAGGAAGTGTGGAGACCTGGATTGAATTTGAAGATCCTATCGACCTTCTTCCAGGTATGTTCTACTTCGTATGTGTAATTCAAGATGTAGAAAACTCTACGAGCGAGTTGACTGTTCTAGGACAGCCATTGAGCGACACGGATAACTCTTCACGTGTTATCGCGCTTACGGGTAACCAAGAATTCTACTGGTTCGGTGATCAAGGAACACCTGCAGTGAGATTGACAATGGATGGTGAGCCAATTGTAAACAGCCTTACTGATGTAGCCGCTATTGATGGTGTGACCTTAGGCCAGAACATGCCTAATCCTGCTGCTAACAGCACGTTGATTCAGTATCAACTGGAGAGAAACTTGAACATCGCTTTCCAAGTGACTGATGCTCAAGGAAGACTCGTTTTCGATAAGAAACTAGGAACCAAGTCTGTGGGACAACACAGCCTTGAATTGGATCTTACTGATTTCGCACCAGGTGTGTATCAGTACTCCATCATCTCTGGTTCAAGCAGATTGACCAAGTCTATGGTTGTAGGTAAGTAATACCTAAAGACTTTGCAAAAATGGCCGCTTCCTTATTGGGAGCGGCCATTTTTTTTGGAAGAACTTTTTCTCGATGTGTTTACTTGGAGTAAGAGGATAAGCTACACCGTTCGGAAGCAAATGAATTTCCATGCTTCGAAGTATTTGCAACCGACCAGAGGGAGCTCAGCCTTAGCTAATGCTTCGATAACAGATTGAAGGCGTTGCAACCCGCTGGGGTTATAAATGTATAATGACTCTAAATGCGTCTAAAGACCTCAGAGTCACATAACTCAGTATTGCACATGTTGCAATGCGGAGCTTAAAGAGAGAAGATAGTACAACTCAAAAAGTACGTGTCTACCCCAAAAAAAAAGCCCCTTCGAATTATTCCGAAGGGGCTTTTTTTAATGCGTTGTTCTTTTAATCGAACAGTCCGTGTATCTCAGCATCCACAGCTGTTATGATTTTCCCTAGGTCTTCAGGGTCATCTCTGAATCCGTTATTATCTACATCGATAATTAGAAGTCTTCCTTCAGTATATGTGGTGATCCACGCTTCATAACGCTCGTTCAATCGCTTCAAGTAATCAAGACGAATGGCTTCTTCATATTCCCTTCCTCGCTGTTGTATGTTCCGCACTAGCGTAGGAACACTTGCACGTAAATAAATCATCAAGTCAGGTGCGCCTATGAATTTCTCCATGCTCTTGAACAAGGAGAAGTAATTCTCATAATCACGTGTGCTCATAAGCCCCATTCCATGAAGGTTAGGTGCGAAAATGTGCGCATCTTCAAAGATTGTTCTGTCTTGAATAATCTTCTTAGAGCTCTCTTTCAATTCAATGATTTGATTGAAACGGCTGTTCAAGAAATAAATCTGAAGATTGAATGACCAACGCTGCATGTCGTTATAAAAGTCATTCAAATATGGATTATCCTCAACATCCTCGTAATGAGCGTCCCACTTATAATGTTTTGAAAGAAGAGAGGTCAATGTTGTCTTTCCTGACCCTATGTTTCCTGCTACTGCGATGTGCATATCGTGCTGTGATTTTCTGCTTTGCACGAATGTAAGACTTTCATGTAGCGCGCTTCTCACTTGTGGAAAAGTGAGGAAAGAAAGCACTACCGAGGAAATGTCCAGATACTGGATCCATCTCCTATAAAGATGTATTTTGCATCTACATCCAAATAGCTGGAAGCTTCTGGAACCACTATGTCTATTAGCTTTATGTCCTTAGGCTGCCCAGCATAGCTGCTTAATTTATCCTCATGTAAGAGGTAAAGCATCTCTTCTTCCGCCTTGAAGTCTTTCAGGTCGCTGATTTCTAATCTATGGATAAACACCCCGAATTGATCGAAGATCAAGAGCCCTTGCTCACGGTCAGCCAAGTAGACTCGGTTTCCTGATTCAGAAATTTTGAACGGTTCTATTTTTAGCTTGACCACATTCATGAGGTTCCCGCTGTTGCTGATGACCCTGTTATTCCCATCTATGCGTATCAGTTCGAAGCTGACCGCGTCATATAACCAATAGCTGTTATTACTAGAGGTGCACATCAATGAAATGAAAGGACGTTCGAGCAGATTCAAGTCTACTAAATCTGTATGGGGACTGAGCGTATTATCTAGAATCTGGAATCCTGGAACTTCATCAAAGAAGACCAAGAGTCGCATGAAGGATGTTTGATCCACACTTCCTATGTGACCAAGAAGTTTCTCAGAATGATGACGACTCAGTTTTCCTTCTTTGTCTATAAGATCTATTCCATCTGATTGCAAAACATAGAACTGACCGCGCCCATCTGCTAGGAATCCATGATGCTCTGCGGAGAGGGGTTTCTTACCTTGAGAAGCAAATAGAAGGAGGAAGATCATTAGCCAGCTCTTCATGCGAGCTGAGGTTTTTCTGCGAATTCAAGTAAGGAATCTAGATGCACACGGGTGTTGGATAAGCGAGGAACTTTATGTTGTCCTCCTATCTTTCCTCTTGATTTCATCCATTCATAGAATGTCCCAGGTCTAACGCTATGAATCACTGGTTTCCTCAGATTGAAATCATGGGCACGCTTCGCATCATAATCTGAATTTATTCTCCGCAGGCACGTATCTAGGTCAAGTTTGAAAAGCTCAATATCCATAGGGTCTTCTACGAATTCTATGATCCATTCATGGCCTCCATTCTTGCCTTCTTCCATATAAATAGGAGCCACGCTATACTCTGCCACTTGGGCTTGATGCGTGTCGCATACTTCTGATAGGGCCTTCTCCACATTATCTACCATGAGTTCCTCCCCGAAGACATTGATGAATTGCTTCGTCCTGCCCATAACTTGAATTCTATGTGGAGCAGTAGAGGTGAATGAAATGGTATCACCTATTCTATAGCGCCATAATCCTGAATTCGTAGAGATGACCAGCTCATATACTTTGCCTACCTCTACATTAGCCAAAGAGATAGTATCAGGTTGTTCTAAGTGTGAATTTTCTAGTGGAATGAATTCATAGAAAATGCCATAGTCAAGCATGAGCAACATATCATCAGCTCCAGGTCTGTCCTGTATTCCAAAGAATCCTTCCGAAGCATTATAGGTCTGCAAGTAGTGCATCTGTGAGCTCGGAATAAGCCGCTCGAACTGCGCGCGATAAGGCCTGAAATCTACTCCGCCATGCATATATAATTCCAGATGTGGCCATACATCTAAAAGGTTTTTTGTCTTCTTTAATTCTAGGACTCTGTTTATGAGAACGAGCGTCCATGATGGAACACCAGAGATTACTGTCACGTCCTCGTCCATGCTGAAGGCCGCCATCTTTTCCATCTTCTCTTCCCAATTATCATGCAATGCGATGTCCTTTCCAGGTATGCGCTTGAACTCAACCCATAACGGAAGGTTCTTGATAATGATGGCAGAGAGATCGCCTGCATACGAATCTGCTCTAAGTTCATGTAATTGACTACTGCCACCAAGTGCTAAAGTTTTTCCTTGATAAATCCTCGACTTGGGATTATTGAAAACATGAAGTCCAAGAAGATCTTTACCTCCTTTGAAATGGCATTCTTCCAAGGTTTCCTCTGTCACAGGAATAGATTTACTGCGATCGTTCGTAGTTCCAGAGCTCTTAGCGAACCAACGTGTTTCTCCTGGCCAAAGGATGTTCTCTTCGCCATCCATACTGCGATTAATATCGCCTTTGATGGTCTCATAATCTTGGAGCGGAACTCTTTTCTTGAAATCCTCATACGAGTTCATAGAAGAGAACCCAAATCGCTTTCCCCATTCCGTTTCCGCTGCTTTTGTAAGAAGATACCTGAGCAATTCAGTCTGAGTCTCCTGTGGAAATTCCTTGAACAGGTCAATCTGACTTACTCTTTTCTTGATGAGCCAAGAGAATATGGTAGAGAAGGCCACTAACATTGTTCAGGTCTAACTTGGAGTCAAAGGTTTGAAATACATGTTCAGTTATAAAGGTAGCTACAAAATACCTCGGAAGAGCACTTTTATCCACGTTCGATTCGATGGCCTCTTGTTTCGATAGGTCATCAGCAAAGGATACTTCTTAAAGGAGATAATTATAGTGAGACAAGTGATAATTCTGCGCTGAACTTCTTATTCTTTGAGAATTCTGTGATTTGAGACCAGACCTTGATCTTGACTTTTTATATACAAAAGGTACATTCCTTTTTCTAATGTGCTAATGTCAATTTGATTCAATTCTGCAGAAAAAAAATGCCCATTCATCATCTGTTTTCCTTGGAGGTCTAAAACTTCATAATCAAGCTTGGCATACAAGTAATCTATGTTTTCTAATTGGATATAGTCGCTGGTTGGATTCTTTCTAAGCAAGAAAGCATTGGTTCCATTCTCATCCAATCCAAAACACAGGACTACTTCCATATAAAAGTCATTAATCTGAACTCCTTCATGTTGAGTAGAAATGCTGTCACTGATAAAATTGAATCTGACGATCATCGAATCCTGCAACTGAGTATGCTGGGAATTCTGAGATTCAGGGTGGACACAATAGTCCTGCCACGTGATTTCTGTATAGAGATTCTGGGATCCTGAAAAACCAGGTTCTCCATTATATAGCGTATCAGTTTCACTATATAGAACTTGACTTAACCAGGGTGTATATGAGCCTTGTAAATATCCGGGTAGAGTATCATGGACTATATTGACGAAGGACATCCCACCATCATAGGAAACTTCTACATACATCCCGTCTTTTCCCTCTTCGGTGTCTAATATGGCATTAAGGTACATGTAAGTTGGGCCTCCATTTTGGTAGTCATTCATCTTTATCTGGAACCATGAATGCATGTTAGGACCATAGTATAGATTAGTCTCAGTGAATAGCGATGGAGACTCAATGAACATGTTCTTATAAGGAATTCCAATGTGCCAAATGTTATCGGTATTCGTAGAATCTATCAAGAGATACTCAAGATTATCTTGATTTGTAAAGTCAAGCCAAACCCCGTCATATATCTGACCATTCAATGGCGTTTGGGAATAGGATGAGAAACTCATCATGAACACCAGCATAAGAAGGGGATATCTCATAGTCATTTTTTTTGGTCAGATAAATCACTCCTTGCATTGGAACAATAAATTGAATTCTAATTGACAGACTGAATGTAGATGTTCCTTGGACCAAGGCTTATGAAGAGCACCTTGATTCTATAAGCAATTAAAGCCATGAATTGGGGTCTCAATGCCTCAAAGGCATCTCAAAACGAATAAGAATAGTATCAAAAATGAAATAGTGAAGATGGACTATCAGCGGATATCCAATAAGAAAGGCATCCTCATTTGCACCCCTTTCATTTCCATCACTTCCTGATACTGCTTCACCATGCGGAAAAGCTTTGCATCTTCCCTGGATAACATCTCTAATGGATTCGCCTTCGCTTGACCTGTGAGATCCTTGATAATCTGCTGAAGCGGGTCTACTTCCTCAGGAAGATTCTTCACACGGTATTCGGTCAATCCTGCACGTTTTGCAGCCTCTGCAATAGCTTCATCAAGGCCTCCGTGAGCGTCTATTAGCCTATTCCCCAGGGCATCTACTCCTGACCATATTCTTCCTTGTCCAATAGAATCTACAGAGGACTGTTCCATGCTTCTCCCGCTAGCTACTTTGCCTGTGAAATCATCATAGATATGATCTACCATTCCTTGCCAAATTTCCATCTCACTTGACCTTAATGGACGATGTATATCCATGATATCAGCATATTGATGCGTCTTCACTCCATCATGTTTCAATCCAAGGAATCCTTCTTCTAATCCTGCCGTGTTCGGAATCATCCCAAATACTCCAATGGATCCAGTGATGGTCATTTCACTTGCAAAAATCATATCCGCATTACAAGAAATGTAGTAGCCACCTGAAGCAGCTACGTCACCCATAGAAACAATGACAGGTTTGGTTTTCTTGGCCAATGTCATCTCTCTCCATATTACGTCACTTGCTAATGCACTTCCACCTGGAGAATTCACACGAAGAACAATAGCCTTAATACTTGAATCCTTGCGGGCTTCTGAAATCTGCTTTGCGAGTCCATCAGAGCCTATGCTTTCTTCATCTCCTTCGCCCATGTCTATCGAACCTAGGCCATAAATCACAGCTATTTTGTCCTTGGCAAAAACCTTTTCTAAGTCAATGAAATCCTTCACCGCAGAACTGCTGTAGTCATTAAGACTAACTAAAACTGGCTCATCTTCCTCTGTACCAGATTTACTCTTTAGCAATTCCACCAATTCATCTCGGTATTTTATTCCATCGATAAGGTGAGCATCTAAAGCTGTCTGAGACGTTCTTGAAGCGAGTTCATTCACAGCGGTATTCACTTGGTCAAGGGTCATGTTCCTTGATGCAGCAACGTCCTGGGCAATGTGTCCCCAAATAGAATTCAGAATCTTGTTTAGCTGCTCTTCATTTGCCTCACTCATGGAATCTAGCATGAAGGGTTCAACAGCGCTTTTGAACTTATTGTTTTTGGGCTTTATGACTTGCACGTCTACGCCTATCTTTTTGAGTAAGCCTTTCATAAAGGTCACGTCAGAACGCAATCCCTTGAACTCAAGCAATCCTTCTGGCTCCATGTAGATTTCATCAGCTGAACTGGCCAGATAATAAGCACCTTGAGAATAGAAATCACTGTATGCTACTATCCATTTTCCGCTGCTCTTGAAATCGACCAAGGCATCTCTTATTTCTTGCATAGTGGCTAGGCCGGCCATAGGACTTTTCAAGTCAAGGAAAATACCAGTCACTTTAGGATCCAACTTCGCCTTGTGAATCTGATTAAGAATGAAATTCAATCCGTCCTTCTTTATAGGCTGGAATGTGCTCATGTCAAGATGGAAGCGATTCTCATAATGGCGATCTATGATTTCATGCTCCAAGGTCAAATGAAGAATGGAGTAATCTTCTACTTCAGTATGCTCATCAGAAGAAGGACTGGCGACCATTACTATGATCATGATTGAAAGTGTAATGAGCGTGAAGATGGCCAAGAGGACCGCAAAGAAGGTTTTGAAAAAGGATGCCATATCAGGATTTTGCACAAAACTACATTAGAATGCGCTTATCTCTGTATCAATACATCATTGGAGTATAGGTCTTACAAAAGGCTAATTTCGCAGAGTGGAGAATGTGGTACTCATCCTGGGCTCTAATCTGGGAGTTAGAACGTTAAATCTTGAATTAGCAAGGAGATTCATCCAAGAACACTTGGGAGAGATTACTGGGAGAAGTTCTATCTGCTCTTCAAGTTCATGGGGATTTGAAGGAAAGGAGTTCTTGAATCAGGTCATTTCAATTCGTTCCATTTTGAACGCGCCATCAATTTTAAAGGAGATAAAGGATTTCGAAAGGAATTCAGGAAGAAAGGAGCGGGCCAAGTCCTATGCAGATCGAACCATTGACATTGACATCCTTTATTATGGAGATCAAGTCGTAGAAGAAGAAGGGCTTACTGTTCCTCATCATGCTATGCAAAATCGAAGATTCGTCTTAACACCCTTGGTTAATCTGCTTCCGGAATATGTTCATCCAATATTGAAAAAGACAAGCGTAGAGCTTTTAGAACTTTGTCCAGATAAAGGGACATGTGAAGTGTGGAAAGATGTATGATTTTATTGCCATAGAAGGGAACATAGGAGCTGGAAAGACGACACTTTCTCAGATGATAGCTCGGCATTCGGGGGCTAAGCTTGTGCAGGAACAGTTCGCTGATAATCCATTTTTGCCCAAGTTCTACGAGGATCCGTCAAAGCATGCTTTCCCCTTAGAGCTCTTCTTCTTGGCAGAGCGCTACCATCAATTAAAAGCACATTTCGCTAACCCTGATTTATTCCAACAAAAAGTGGTCTCTGATTATTTCATTGGTAAGTCCTTGATATTCAGTAGGAATAACTTGAGTGAGGATGAATTGAAGCTGTTCAGGAACTTGTATGATATCATGTTTAGCAATCTTCCCAAACCTGACTTGCTCATTTACCTGCATTTACAAACAGAAGGACTCCAAAAGAACATTAAAAAGAGAGGTAGAATTTATGAACAAAGCATTCAAGATGAGTACTTGGATGCCGTCCAGAAGGGATATCTTGATTTTCTCAGGCAGCAGAAGGCTTTGCGATCAGTCATTGTGAGCATGGATGGACATGATTTTGTAGAAGATAACAGCTGTTTAGACCGCATATATTCCATAATTCAACGAAAATTTCCACTAGGTGTTAGTTATGTGGATTTATCGGAGGATATTTGAGCCCAATAGGAGGGGGTGTGCGGATAATAGCTTTGTATGAATTCAAAGTATACTTTTGCGCCTTCAATAAATTTAACCATAAACTAGTAGAAGATGTTTCTTAGAAACCTACGTCCTTTTGTTTTGACGGTCATAGTTGCCCTGTCAATCGCCAGTTGTTCACTATTCGATGATGTAACATATGTAGTTACCCCCAACCCGCTTGAAGCTCATGGAGACAGTGTGAAAGTTACGATTACTGGAACTATTCCAGAAAAAAGTATCAATAAAAGCGCTATCGCTGACGTGACTCCAGTCATCCGTTGGGAAGGTGGTGAGAAAGCCCTTAAGACTATTACCGTTCAAGGTGAGAAAGCTGCAGGAAATGGCACAGTTATCAGCAGTAAGACTGGAGGTAACTTCAGCTATTCTGATGTGGTTGCTTACGACCCCAATATGATGAAATCTGAGCTTTTCGCTACTGCTTCTGCAGGAAAGGGAACCAAGAGAAAAGAATTGGGCGAAACCAAGATTGCTGATGGTGTGAATGCTACTCCATATCTTGTAGAGATGGATTACAAGCCTATCATGGGTAAAGATGCATTCCAACGTATCATCACTGAGCGTAGCAATGCAACTATCAATTATTTGGTGAATTCTCCAGTTGTGAGGGGTTCTGAGTTGAAAGACATTGACATGAAGGAGTGGGATAATCTTCTAAAGGAAATTGCTGCTAACGAAAGACTTGAAGCTAAAACAGTAGATATCGAAGCGTTCGCTTCTCCTGAAGGTGAAGTAGACAGAAACGATAAACTAGCTACAAGTCGTTCAGGTTCTGCTAAGAAAGCGAATGATGACTTGATGAAGAAATCAAAGGTTCCTAGCTTGGGAGGTTCTTACACTGATAAAGGTCTTGGTGAAGACTGGGCTGGATTCAGAAAGTTGCTTGAGGCTTCTAGTATGGAGGACAAAGCCTTAATCATCAGAATTCTTGAGACATACAGTGATGTTAATCAGAGAGAACAAGAGATGAAGAATCTTTCTAAGACCTACACTGAGATTGCTGATCAAATCCTTCCTAAGCTGAGAAGAGCTGAGATGGTGCTTTCATATGATGTCATTGGTTATTCAGATGAAGAACTTGTTTCTATCTCTAAGAGCAATGCTGATTCATTGAAATTAGAAGAGCTTCTTTATGCTGCTCAACTTCATTCAGATGAAGCAACTCAATTGAGTGTTTACAAAAATGCTGAAGGTCGTTTCACGGATGACTACAGAGCTGCTAACAACATAGGTGCTATCTACTTCGCTCAAGGAAAAATGACGGAAGCTGAAGCTCAGTTTACTAAAGCTGCGAACATCCAGAAGAACGCTACTACTTCTAACAACACTGGAATCTTCATGCACAAAGCAGGAGAGCGCAAGAAGTCTGCTGAAGCCTTCAGAGAAGGAATGTCAGCAGGTACTGAAGCTGCATACAACCTCGGTATCGTAAACATCCAAGACGGAGCTTACGATCGTGCAGTAAGCAATTTCAAAGGATATGATAGCGTGAACAGCGCATTGGCTGCTCTTCTTAATGGAGATGCCGCTACTGCAAGTAACATACTTGATCGTTCTGATGAAAGTGATTCTGCAAAGGCTCATTACCTAAGAGCGATTATCGCTGCTCGTGGTAAAGATGCTGCTGGAATGAACAGTCATTTGAGAGAAGCAGTTTCAAAGGATCCTTCTATGAAGACAAGAGCTGAGAAAGATGCCGAATTTCTTGGAATGACTGTGACGTTCTAATCATCACTTAAGATTTTCTGAAATCCCCAACGCGATTGCGTTGGGGATTTTTTTTTGCTGTGTTGTCAAGAGACGAATCTCTTTAGCTATGATTCTGGTCAGGTTGAGTTGACACTCTATATTTTACGATGGGCTTGTAATCCTGGTGGATTGAACAAGAAGGACCACTCTTTTGCTCCAAGGTCGCATGTCTGCCCTAAATCCCTCAGAGGACTTTTCTTTTTGATCAAATGATGCTGCTTACTATGTTGAGTAAGGTTCCTTTGCTTCAAGGTATCTGGTCTACCCTAAATCCCTCAGAGGGACTTTCTTTTTGCTCCAAGGTTGGAGGGGAGTAGATTCAAGAGTAAAAGTATAGCTTGTTATATTATATGCATTGCATAAAATAAAACGCAATACAGTCAATTCTGATGAAAAATAAGGGCACAAAAAAAAGCGGCCCACATCGGTGCCGCTTTTTTCATCTGTCTGTTTGGTTGAAATATTAATATCCTGGATTCTGCGTCAGATTGGGGTTTGCGATGATATCATCAACAGAAAGTGGGTAGAGTTTAAGATAATTAGGTATGTCTGTTCCCTCAGGGACGTTACCCTTGTACTCCCAAACATAAGCAGAGCTGGTGTAAAGTCCAAAGCGAATTAGATCAGTCCTGCGATGTCCTTCCCAGTGTAATTCTCTTGCACGCTCATTAATGATGTCCGTTAATGTAAGTGAAGATACGTTATGGCTATTATCTCCATAGCCTCTTTCACGTATCGCATTAAAATAATTAATGGCTAATCCCATATCACCTGCACCTCTGACAGCAGACTCCGCATAAATCAGATAGGAATCAGCAAGCCTGAACATAGGAAAGTCAGTATTGACATGATTTCCTGATGGATCAGCTCCTATAGGCAGCGCTCCTGTTTTTGTGACATTCCTGTATTTAGCATTCGCATAACCATGCTCCCAAGTTCCAAGTTCCTCCACTAGTTGTTGATGTCCTTCCCGCTGGAACATGTTTCGTGTGTCTATAGTATCGGGAAAGAGCATGGAGAAGGCTTGTTTAGCTCTATAACCGGCCCATCCTCCATTTACTCCGAATTCGGCAGGAGTCTGCGTGTCATTTCCAAGGAAGGCATGCACGAAGAAGGTTCCACCGCCCCACGTCTGGGTGTTCATCGCATCAAAGCGAATAGGGAAGATAATCTCATTCGTAGCTGGCGCTTCATCATTATCAGCGAGGAACAAGAAGCGATACTCAGTGGAAAGACCATATACACTGGTGTTTATCTTATTCGCATAGTTCGCAGCTTCTGTATAGCGAGGGACTCCAGTATAGACTTCAGAGTTCAAGTAAAGTTTAGCTAAGAGTATCCATACCGCTCCTCTGTCAGCTCTTCCGTAATCATTCGACTTAGGCGTAGCCAATGAATTCTCAATGGACAAGAGCTCTCCTGTGACATAATTGAAAAGGTCAGTACGGCTGATTTGTTCTGGAAAATATGATCCTATCCCATCTTCCTCTGTAACGAAGGGAACTGTACCAAACAGGTCAATGGCATGCCAATAGCTCAGCGCTC
>CALFHF010000196.1 GCA_937875855.1 uncultured Flavobacteriales bacterium | reverse complement strand
TTAACTTGAAGTTGTACCTTTAAGCATCCAAAATCGACACTATGCGCCTTTTTCTATGCTCTCTTTTTGCATTTGTTCTAGTGGTTCAATCCCTCGGGCAATGCGCCACCTGCACTCCTGACCCTGATTGTGTATCTGAGGTCGCGTTTCCCGCTATTTGCCCCCTTATCTTGCCAGACGCTACTGCGGGAGAGGACTATGAATCAGTTTTGACTTTTTTCCTGCCTGCCACCATTGTGGATCCAGGTACCGAGATCGAGGCGTCTTTGGATGAGGTGATCATCACCAATGTTGCGGGGTTGCCATTTGGAATGGACTATCTCACTAACAGCCCTGACAACACATATCATCCTGGAGAAGGAGAGGTACAAGGCTGCGCCACAATCTGCGGAATTCCGCTGCTGGCGGGTGACTATCTAGTTACTATTTATGTGCACGTTACAGTCACTGCTTTTGGATTTGAACAAGAGTTGGACGAGTCGTTTCAATTGCCTCTGACCGTGGTTCCAGGAGAAGGAGGCAATGCATCCTTTACTGTAGACAACCTTGCCGCTTGTGGAAGTTTGGAAGTGACTTGTGTAGCCACCATTGATGGGGCGCCAGGCGTCACCTCATATAGCTGGGACTTTGGAAATGGATCTACCTCAAATGAAGCAACTCCACCAGTGCAAACATACTCTGAACCAGGTGACTACACAATCAGCCTAGTCACAGAAATCCAGGATTACACTTTACAAAGCGTCTCTGCCTTTTCATTAGCCGATGGCTGGGGGGGAGACATCGAAGATGGCTTTGGGTTGCTTGATCCCGACCCTTATTTTGTAATCACAGATGGGGACGGAAATAATATTTATACCGCCCCTTACATAACGGACGTGAATTCTGCTACCTGGAATAACATTGGGTTGGTTTTGAACAATCCTCCCTACTCCATCACTTTTTGGGATTCAGATGACCTGTTCACAGATGATGATTACTTGGGCACAACCACTTTTGATTTGGCAACCGGAACTGCCGTGCTCTCAGCTGAAGGCACTTCAGGGGCTTTGGCCATCACCCTGGAAACGTCTTCTTTGTTCGAAGAAACAGAAGGCGTAATTGTGTTTGCCAATCCGGAGCCTGTGCTTATTTTTAACGGAGAAACCCAGGCATTAGAGGTTGCACAACCTGAATTGGAGACCTATACTTGGTTCATGAATGGTGATACAATTGCTGGAGAACTGAGCGCAACACTCCCTCTTCCTGGTCCTGGAGTTTTCAGTTGTGCTGTAACTAATGAATTTGGTTGTGGGGCATCTACAGGAGAGTTTGTTTACTGTCCGGAGTTGACCTTGGTATTTAATGAAACCACTCAAGTGCTTAGCGTTGGGGGAGGCTACTCCGTTTATACTTGGTACTTCAATGGGTTGCAGATTGAAGGGGAAAGTGGTTCCAGCTTGCTGGCAGACGTTCTCGGGAACTATTCGGTATCCGCAGAAACAGAGTTTGGTTGTGATGAAAGTTCAAATGTCTATACGGTCACAGTAGGCATTGCTGAAACAAACTTGAGAGATTTCACCCTTTTCCCAAATCCTGCGAGCAATGTGGTTCATGTGGAAGGGGCTTTCCTGCCAACTGACCGCATTGAGGTCCTAAGTTTTGATGGTAAGTGGATGCCTGTGGAGGCTCAAGAATTCGGCGCACAGAGGAGGTCTTTGGACTTGTCTGGAATTAGCGCAGGCACGTATCTCCTGATAATCAATCGGTTAAGCCGGGTGGAAAAGCACCGTTTGATCATCACTCACTGAGTTAAATTTTCGTAAAACCCCAATTCAATTCTGACGTACACCTCAAAGCGCGTTGGATTTCCGTATTTTTGAAAGAATGCGGTAAGTACGCCGTTGCAATTTGAAGGAGATACATGGAGAATAGCACATCGGGGTCATTGATCGATAAGCTGGACGGCTTTATCAGGAAGTACTATAAAAACCGCATTATTAAGGGGTTGATTTATAGCATCGGGCTGATTCTTGGGGCCTATCTTCTAGTTGTTGCTCTGGAGTATTTTGGGAAAT
This sequence comes from uncultured Flavobacteriales bacterium, assembly GCA_937875855.1. Taxonomy (GTDB): domain Bacteria; phylum Bacteroidota; class Bacteroidia; order Flavobacteriales_D; family JABDKJ01; genus JABDLZ01. The sequence goes on along the minus strand of CALFHF010000196.1, from coordinate 9,948 downwards.
TTAATACGGTAATTCGCACCTTCCTGTTTTGGTCCTTCGTCCTAAGTTGTTCTTACATTCTAGTTAGGCTGGTTCTTATTCCCTTGTTCAAGCTGTTTAACTTGGGGCAGGTGATCAGCCACAAACAAGCAAGTGTGATTGTTGGGAATCATTTTCCAGAGATCAAGGACAAGCTTCTAAACACCTTGCAGCTTCAAGAGATGGCCGGGGGCACTGAGGCCGGTTCGCTATTAAGCGCCAGTATCGAGCAAAAAACAAAAGAGCTCCGACCCATTCCGTTTACCGCTGCGGTGGATTTCAAAGAGAATAGGAAATACCTCAAATATGCTATTCCTCCTTTGGTCATTTTTACAGGTCTATTGCTTTTGGCGCCACCAATCCTAAAAGATTCTACCAGCCGCTTGATCAATTATGGGAAAGAAATTGTGCCTGTGGCTCCATATCAAATTCGCTTGCTGAATGAATTGATTGTGCCTGAAAAAGAAGATTAATTTTATTCATGAATCAAAGCTATAAATTCAATAGCGAGTATTATTTACAACTTCTATAATTACGCTATGACTCCCATCAGGTCATACGCATCAGCCGATGTGATTTTAACATTGGCATAATCTCCAACTCTGACATGATTCTCTTCAGATACAGGAACCAAGACTTCATTATCTACTTCAGGTGAATCGAACTCTGTACGACCTATGAAATTCCCACTCTCAATTCTATCGAACAACACTTTAAAGGTCTTGCCTACTTTCTGTTCATTCAGCTCAGCTGATATCACAGATTGAATTTCCATAATGGCATCAGCGCGTTCTTGCTTTACTTCCTGAGGAACATCATCTTCAAAATCATAGGCATGGGTGTTCTCCTCATGGCTATATGTAAAAACCCCCAACCTATCAAAGCGAATTTCCTTAACCCAAGATTTCATCTCTTCAAAATCCTCCTCGGTCTCTCCAGGATATCCTGTAATGAGCGTAGTCCGTATTGCCATCTCAGGAACAGCATCTCTAAATGCGTTAATCACCTCATAGGTCTTCTCCCGTGTGATTCCTCTGCGCATAGCTTTCAACATTTTAGTGGAAGCATGTTGCAAAGGAATATCCATGTAATTGCAAATATTATCTCGCTCTTTCATCACGTCTAAGACATCCATAGGGAAGCCTGCCGGAAAAGCATAATGCAGTCGAATCCATTCAATGCCTGGTACATCGGAGAGCTTCCTGATCAACTCTGCTAGATTCCTTTTCTTGTATATATCCAAGCCATAATAGGTGAGATCTTGGGCAATTAAAATTAACTCCTTTACTCCTTTCGCTACCAAGGACTCTGTCTGCTTAACAAGCTCATCCATGGGAGTGCTTACATGCTTCCCACGCATAAGCGGGATGGCGCAAAAAGAACATGGGCGATCGCATCCCTCAGCTATCTTCAGATAGGCATAATGAATTGGCGTAGTTAAAAATCTCTCCCCTATTAATTCCTTTTTATAATCAGCCTTCATGTTCTTCAGCAAACGAGGTAGATCTCGTGTCCCGAACCATGCGTCTACTTCAGGAATCTCCTGCATGAGCTCATCCCTATACCGTTCACTTAAGCAACCCGTTACGATAACCTTGTTCACCTTCCCTTGCTTCTTCGCCTCGGCATAGTGAACGATAGTGTCTATAGATTCTTGCTTTGCATTATCTATGAAGCCACAGGTATTGATAATCACCGTAGAAGCCTCTCCCGATTCGGATTCATGCTCCACATCGAATTTATTGCCCTTAAGCTGGGCCATAAGCACCTCTGAGTCGAAGATATTCTTAGAACAGCCGAGGGTTACTACGTTGACTTTATTGGGCTTAAGTGTCTTGGTTTTCATGGAGGGCAAAGGTAATGGAAGGCATGGAGCTAGGAAATCTGCTTTTGGCCATAAAAAAAGGCCCCAAATCATAGAGCCTCTTTTATATAAAGTTCATTTAAACATCACTGTTTCACGAAACCAAGATTGAGTACTTCGTCCTCCGAACGTATAGAAAGCACATAATTTCCTGTTGCCCAAGTGCTAGCATCCATATTATGGACAAGGCCGTTTTGAACAAATACCTGTTCTTCCATGATGAGTTTTCCGCTTAAATCATTGAGAATAAGATTGACGATACCCCGGATATCAGTCCCGAAGACTACTTGCAATTCTTGACGAATAGGATTTGAATTGAATCGAGTGCTAATCAGATCGTTTTCACCCAATCCACTTACTGTTACTTGAATTGGATCAGAGAAGTCAGTGCATGAACCAGAGAATATAACCAGTACACTATACAAGCCTGATTCAATAACTAAGAATTCTTGTGTGGATGCACCCGGGATAGCCTCTCCGTTCAAATACCACTGGTAGCTCACACCCTGTGTTGCAGTGAGAGTATTTCCATCTTGGTTAATGCTGGCCTCGTTAGTGGAACATGGGTCAGTCAAGGAATAGATTTTCCCATCACTTTGATTGACCACATATATCTCGCCCGCATTATCCTCTCCGAAACTGGTCCAACCGCTACCGGTAGAAGCTACATCGAATCTCACCCATTCATCAGCATCATTTCTTTCCAATGAATAGAACTTACCATTGCAATAATCACAGAAGAAATATTTGCCGTATAAGTTAGGATACGCTGTTCCTCTGTACACGTATCCACCTGTGACAGAGCATGCGCTGCTTGCGTGAGAGTACTCAGTAACTGGAGCTACAAAAGAACTCATAGGAGGACATCCTCCACCAAATCCAACGTGGTTTCCTTCATAGCAATTCCATCCATAATTTTCCCCACCTGGGCTATCAACAGACTGAAAATCAACCTCTTCCCATGCATACTGCCCTACATCTCCTATCCACAAATCACCGGTTTCACGGTCAAATGAGAATCTCCAAGGATTACGGATTCCAGAAGCCCATATCTCAGGAAGCGTGTCCGTTGATGCTCCGATGAATGGGTTGTCAGCTGGGATACCATATAAGGCCCCAACATTCACATCTATACGCAAGATTTTACCTAGTAGCTCATCCATGGATTGACCGTTGTTCAATGGGTCTTCTCCACTTCCTCCATCACCCATACCAATGTATAAGTATCCGTCAGGACCGAATTTCAAGCAACCACCATTGTGGTTTCCATATGGCTGATCCACGGTTAGAATATCAAGACGAGATGTTGCATCAGCCACATCTGGGTTTGCTGACACGGTAAATCGTGAGATTCGCGTATCTCCATTGACCATGGTATAGTTCACATAGAAATATCCATTTGTAGTATAGTCAGGATGAAATGTAAGACCTAGCAATCCTTGCTCAGAGTTGACTCCTCCGGTAGAGGTTAAGGTCTGCATATCCAGGAATGGAGTGCTATTAATAGAGCCATTAGGCATTAGAATGCGAATGACACCGTCCTTTTCTATGACAAAGAGGCGTTCATCCCCAGCGTGTTCGAGGCCAATGGGTTTATCAAATCCAGTGGCGAATTGCACCAACGTTATGTTGACATCAATTTGGGCAAAGGAACTGAGCGCGAATCCGCAAAGAGCAATACAAAGGACGAGGAATCTTGATTTCATATGATTAGAAGTTTGACACAAAGATACGAGCAGAAAGGAGCTTGCCTATATTGAATGTGTAACAGGATATGATTCCGCATGAGAGCAGAAAGAACTGCACATTTCCTATCTTTAACGCAGCAGAAAAATCTATGAGTCAAACCAGCACCGCATTGAAATCAGGAAAGTCAATCACCAAGAAAACACTCCTGAAGGCTTTTGAACTAATGGCCACCGCACGGGCCATGTCAGACCTCTTCGAGGAGAATGCGAAACTCACCGCCAAATACGTACACGCTACATCTCGCGGCCATGAAGCCATTCAGATTGCCCTTGGAATAGCATTGGAGGCTCAAGATTGGGTTGCTCCCTATTATCGAGATGACTCTATTTTATTAGGTATTGGGATGAGTCCGGCAGAGCTCATGCTTCAGCTTCTTGCGAAGAAGGACGACCCTTTTAGCGGAGGTAGAACCTATTATTCCCATCCCAGTCTGAGGCGAAATGACATGCCTAAGATTCCGCATCAAAGCTCGGCTACGGGCATGCAGGCCATTCCTACAACAGGACTTGCCATGGGAGTACAATACCTTGAAAAGAAAGGACTTAGCGCGACCAAAGATGCTGTGGTAGTATGCTCCCTTGGAGATGCTTCTATCACTGAAGGAGAGGTAAGTGAGGCTTTACACATGGCTGATTTGAAGCAAATGCCCATGCTTTTCTTCATCCAAGATAATGAATGGGATATCTCAGCACATAGCTCTGAGATTCGTGCCAATGATGCGAGCATCCTAGTCAAAGCCTATCCAGGAATAGAATCCATTCTAGTTGAAAAAGGACATGATTTCATGAAGTGTCATGAGGCAGTTCAGAAAGCCTTGGAAATCATTCGCACGGAGCGAAGACCCGTTATGATTCATGCTAAAGTTCCTCTACTCGGTCACCATACAAGTGGAGTGAGGCGGGAATGGTACAGAGATGACCTAGAAGAGCATCAGACTAGAGACCCCTATCCTTATTTCTTTGCGCAATTGTCAAAGATGGGTGTGTCTGAAAAAGAACTCTTGATGATAGAGCGTAGGGCCAAGAACTTGGTCATGGATGATTTCAAGATTGCCATGGAAGCTGAGGATCCAGATCCAGTTAGCATTTACGATCATATCTTCGCCCCCACTCCCATCACCGAAGAAAAGGGACAACGAGAGGGATTTGGAAAAGACGTCACGCTTATGGTTGATTGTGCGCTTTTTGCAGTAGAAGAAATTCTAAGAGACCATCCTGAAGCGCTTCTTTATGGACAAGATGTGGGAGGAAGATTAGGAGGGGTTTTTAGAGAAGCCGCCACGCTTGCGCAGAAATTTGGAGACGACCGTGTGTTCAACACGCCTATCCAAGAAGCCTTTATTATAGGAAGTACAGTAGGTATGTCGGCAGCAGGTTGCAAGCCAATCGTAGAAGTACAATTCGCTGATTACATCTGGCCAGGTTTGAATCAACTCTTCACGGAGGTAAGTCGTTCATGTTATCTGTCCAATGGAAAGTGGCCCGTGAGTGCAGTAATTCGTGTTCCCATAGGTGCTTACGGATCAGGAGGACCCTATCACAGCAGTTCAATAGAAAGTATCTTGTCCAATATTCGTGGAATCAAGGTGGTTTATCCAAGCAATGGGGCTGATCTGAAAGGGCTGATGAAGGCAGCCTATTATGATCCAAATCCTGTAGTTATTTTAGAACACAAAGGCTTGTATTGGAGTAAAATCAAAGGAACAGAGGAAGCTAAATGCATAGAGCCTGATGCTGATTATATAGTCCCAATCGGAAAAGGAAGAATCGCCCAACTGGCAGATCAAGTGTGCATAGACCGAGGAGCATCATGCGTGGTCATTACATATGGAATGGGAGTGTATTGGGCCAAGACTGCTTCAAAAAAACATCCTGGAATGGTAGAAATTGTGGATCTGAGGAGTATAAGCCCTTGGGATGAAAACTTGGTCATGGAGCGCGTAAAGGCGCATGGTAAGTGTTTGATTGTGACCGAAGAACCTATCCATAACACCTTTGCACAAGCTATTTCAGGAAAGATCTTCAAGGAATGTTTCCAATACTTGGATTTGCCTGTAGAAATCATTGGAAGTGCTGATGTTCCGGCAATTCCATTGAATGAAATATTAGAACAAGCTGTCATTCCCAATGCAGAAAAAGTAGAAGCGAAGTTGGCATCCTTGTTGCAGGATTAGATCTAGAATTCCATCTTATGAATATCAAGGACATCCTCCTTTTTTCTTTAGTCATTTTAAGTTTTAGTGCTTGCGCTCAGCAGGACCCAAATGCTAAAAATTCAGAAAATAATCCTCCATATGCCGTTGTGAAAAGCGCAGAAGAATGGAAGGCTGAACTGAGTTCACAAGAGTATTATGTCCTCCGAGAAAAAGGAACAGAACGGCCCTTTACAGGAGATCTTTTGTCCAATAAAAAGACAGGCATATATACCTGTCGTGCATGTGCCTATCCCCTCTTTCAAAGTAAGACTAAGTTCGATTCAGGAACAGGATGGCCTAGTTTCTATGCGGGAATTGAAGGAAATATAGAAGAAGACAAGGACATGAGTTTAGGTGTTCCCCGAGTCGAAGTTTTGTGTGAGAATTGTGGCGGACATTTAGGCCATGTGTTCGATGATGGACCCGCTCCTACTGGATTGCGCTATTGTGTAAACTCTGCAAGTTTAGATTTCCTGGAAAAGGAATAACCTAATCTTCAATTACGTTAATGATATCTATGTTCTTGAATAAAAAATTAATGGGTTCAGGTCTCTTTTTTTATTAAAGATTTTCAAAAAAGTGCATTACTCCTCTTTATCGAAATAGATCTTATAAAATTTACGTCCATCCGTGTCCTGTCCTCGCTCAATTAGGTTCTTATCTCCATGGATGTAGACATGAAAATTCTTATCTAATTTTAAGACGCTTTTGAAGATACGAGCTTGCTTCTTCACTGCTTGAGCTGAGATGTCAAAAGAAGCTGCAGGTTTCATGGAACGCTCCTTGCGATATCCATCATCAAAGGAATCAAAACTCTGAATTACTTTTTCATCTTGCAGCACAGTCTCTGCAAATTCTTTTCTGTCAAAAGAATCTCTCTCCTTGAAAAACTCCACGGAGCGATTGAGCAAATCTATCTTATCGGTCTTGGAAACTTCAAAGTCCTCCCCCATTTGTTTGGTCACGAATTCCTTAGTGATATGCATGAATTCCTTGGTCTGATGAAATTCATCTGCCCTTTCTTTAAGCTGTAAGAAATCATCATTCCAATAGCGAGCTTCAGCCGATCTGTTCGCATTATGCACAAGGATTCTATAGCCTTTATCTTCTTCTGTTTTAAAGATTAAACAGCCTTTGTCCATGCCCTTAATCTCGAATCCCTGATCAGTGTCAATGTCATATCCCTTTTCGCCTGGAAGCATTTTCAAGAACGGAGCAACGGTCTCTGATTTGAATATCCCTATCACTTCTAAGGCTTCTCCATCCAGAATAGCATCTTCCAATTTGGCCACATGAAACTGACCTTCTTTTACTTTGGGATGTCTTGATTGTTCATAGAGGAGATTCGCCAAATCCTGTGAGTCTTTGACAAAGGTGGAGCTGTCTTCAAATATCTTTTGAACCACTCCATACACCTCATTCATCTTTCGATCTACGGGATGGGAGAATCCATAAAATTCCTCTGTTTTAAAAGGAAGCAAGAAGTATTCAAGAAGATGATCTAATGCCTCTTTCTTGATCCTACTCCCTGCCTTAGAGAGTTTAAGTCCTTCATCACGGGAACTGTTCCCTACGAAGTGGGTTACTAAATGGGTAAGGCGAATCTCGGAAAGGGCTAAATTGCTCATAGGAGCGCAAAGCTAAAAATTGAGGGCCTTACTCTGAAATATGTTCAATGTTGGATGAGAAGTTCCTCAATAAAGCGCTGGTCTGAGGTTCTGAGCACGATTAGATACTCCCCTTCTGCCAATGCACTAAGGTCAAGCGAGAGGATCTCATTACTCAAGTTCCAGCTTGGCCTTATCACTTTTCCTTGCATGGAAATCAAAGAAATTTCTTCTAGCTGAATTCCTTCAACATGAATGAACACCTGGGACGTTGCGGGATTAGGAAATAGGTTCAATTTCAGAGATGAGGATAGACTTGTTATTGAATTCACTAGATCCATCAGTTCCAAACTATCACACAGCGTTTCTATACCACATGCATTAAAAGCAGTGAGGCATACGATGTAAAGTCCTTCTTGTTCAAAGTTATGCTCAAAGGAAATAGAACTGCTCTCTGTTCCATCATCCAAGTTCCAGAGCACAGAATCTGTGTTCAAAGAAATATCAGTGAACTGCACTTGAAGTCCTGAGCTTATATATTCAAATTGTGCTGTGGGCGAAGGACAAACAATCTCCACAGACACGCAATACTCACTGGATCCGCAGTCATTAAATGCCGTCAAACAGATTTCATAAATGCCTTCTTCTTCATAGGTATAGCCAATCAGTGAATCCACAGAACCCAATCCATCTCCAAGATTCCAAGACGTAGCATCGGAAAGCCAAGTCATTGCTGCAAGGTTCACATAATATCCATCAGAAACATATTCAAATGAAACTTCAGGCAAGGGGCATTCTATTTCTATGCTTTGACAATAGGTTGCATAAGAACAGGAATTCTGAACAGTAAGACATACCTCCTGTTCACCTGTTTCTGTGAACAGGTAACTTCCTGCAGGGCCCATTAAAGAACCTCCATCGCTCATAGTATACGTCCAGGTTTCTATGTCCTCATCTCCTTCGCCCATGAGAATCAACTCTCCTTCTTCAGAAAAACTGAGTTCAAAAGAAGCGGAGGGAATACAGTCAATGACTTCAGTTGTTACATCTTCCATAACGGTATACAATCTATCCACCGGAAGATTATAAAGCCAATGCTCAATTCCAGATGGAAATACCACATGCACTGAGTCAATCTGTGGTGCGCTCCCCAATCCAAAATGAACACGATGAGAGCTTTGCGCAGAATAACTAGAAGCTGATTTTTTCTCTGTTATGAACTGCTCCCCATCAGCATAGAGATTCACTCGTGTTCCAAAAGCATCTCGCGCAGACACTGTTCCAATCAACTCGAAAGAAGCCCAATGATTCTCTTGAGTAGCATTCAAGAATAACTCAATTAATGTATCTCCTGTATTCGCAATAACAATATCTTGATACCCATTGTTATCTACATCGAGCCAAGCTCCTCCGAAGCCGTTGTTCGTGCTTTGCAACAAGGTGCCAGCCGCAAGGTCTATGAAGTTTCCAGCACCATCATTGTCATAGAGCTTATTCGTAACAGGAGCAAAACTGTATTGATTGACTACATATAAATCTTGGTCGGTATCATTATCCTGATCTAGGAAAAAACAGCCCCATCCCATGCCTCCATTTGTGACTCCGCGGGATACCGCTTCCTCGCTAAAGGTTCCATTTTGATTATTGAGAAAAAGAAAACTGAGGCCCAGGTTCGTTACGTAAATATCAAACCATCCATCATGATTTATATCAGCTACGTCTACTCCCATTCCCATGGCTGCCAGACCAGTTCCAGAGACAGCAGAGACATTCGTGAACTGACCAATTCCATTATTACGAAATAAGAGATTCGCTTGATTCGCATCATGAGTAACATACAGGTCTTGATCCCCATCGTTGTCATAATCAAAGAAAATAGCACCCATAGAAATGAGCGGGTCCGAGGTTCCTGAACTTAATGTGACATCTGAAAAAGTAAGGTCACCATTATTCTTCCAAAGAATATTTTGACCTCCCGAGTTGCAGACATAGAAATCAGTGTATCCATCATTATCTATATCAGCAGCCAGAATACTGCGTGTAGCAACGAAACTCCCAAGTCCAGCTTCAAAGGTGTAATCAGTGAACTGGCCTGTGCCATCATTCAGATAGAGTTGATTGCTGAAGGAAAAAAATTGATTCGAAAGATTACCGACAAATAGATCCAAGTCATGGTCATTATCTATATCAGCCCATACTGCCGTGTAAGAGAAGCCTTGTACTGCAATTCCTGAACCTGAAATCACATTCTGAAAAGTGCTATCGCCCATATTCTTGAGCAGCATATTAGGCTGAGAAGTTCCAGGGATAAACATGTCCTCAAATCCATCTCCATCAAAATCTCCGACAACCACGCCATGTCCAGACGACAATGCAGAAAGTCCTGCATATGAAGTATAGCTTTCAAAATGATGCTCCTGACCTATTCCTAGGACAGTAGAGAAAACAAAAATGAATATGGAACAGATGAAACGAGACATGGAGAGTAAAAATACTAAATCTCCCTGAGGCCTAGT
>CALFHF010000195.1 GCA_937875855.1 uncultured Flavobacteriales bacterium | reverse complement strand
GGAAGTATTACGGTACTGCGTTAGTCTTCGTCTTCAGAATCTTCAGGGGCAGTTGCAAGAAAATACTTTATAGGTAAAGTGAAATGCACTCTAACAGCCTTGCCTCGCTGTATACCGGGACTCCAGTCAGGCATGGCATTTACTACCCGAAGTGCCTCTTCATCACATCCTCCTCCTATGCCTTTGAGAACTTTAGCATTAGAAATACTTCCATTTTTTTCGACAATGAATCCAATGTAAACGGTTCCCATTATACCCGCTTTTTTCATCACTTCAGGGTATACAATCTCAGAGCTCATATACTTGAACATAGCCTCAGGGCCTCCTGGATATTCAGGCAATGTATCAACAATCGTATAGACATCTTCGTCAGCAGGAGCTTCTTCTATAGGCTCTACTTCAATAGTGATGGTCTCAGTGCTTGTCTTTTCCTGGGCAAATAGAGAAAAGGGAAGAAAAAGGACGAAAAGAATGAGGTTTTTCATGAAATAGGGCTTCTATTGTTGGAATGAAGGTAATAATCATCTCTGATTGAATCTCAAATGCTGCTACTTTTAACCCATGTCGATAACGGTCATCATTCTCATAGTCACCATAGGGATATCCCTCTTGGCTGATTCCAAACCAGAGCTGAAGGAAAAGATGCTTTTCAATGCCTATCAGATCAAACATAACAAGGAATGGTACCGCTGGATTACGCATGCCTTCATTCATGGAGGCTTTATGCACCTAGCACTTAATATGTTTGTGCTCTATAATTTCGGGGAGTATGTGGAGCATAGTTTGAATGGTTATTTCGGAGGATCAGGGCCTTATTATTACATTTTGCTCTACTTCGGGGGAATCATAGTGTCCTCTATGGCAGCGTTTAAAAAGCATCAGGATAATAGAAATTATAATTCCCTAGGAGCTTCAGGAGCCGTGGCGAGTGTGCTATTCTCCTTCATCATCTTTGAACCTACCCAGAGCCTGTATCTCTTTTTCATTCCAATAGGTATTCCAGCCTTTATTGTAGGAGTACTTTACCTATGGTACGAGCAATACATGGGCAAGAAAGGAGGAACAGGAATCGCGCACGATGCTCATTTCTGGGGAGCAACATATGGTGCTCTTTTAACTATAGTCCTTGGACCAGACCTTTTAAGTAATTTCTTTCATCAGATAAGCCTTTGGGGGCAATCCTTCCTATGACAGTAAAAAAGAAAGCCGTATTCCTAGATCGTGATGGTGTAATCAACAGGGATCCAGGAGATTACACCTATAACTGGAGGGAGTTCGAGTTTAATCCAGACCTCATAGAGACTTTGAAGGAGTTTCAGAAGAAGGGATTCCTATTGATTATTGTCACGAATCAGGGAGGAATAGCCAAAGGGCGATATACTCTGGGTGATTATCAGGAGTTGACTAAGAATATGCTAGAAGTCTTCAAATCCAAAGGAGTAACGATCACAGAAGTTTATTTTAGTCCGCATCACGATGAGGTGGGCCGATCATTGACCAGAAAACCAGATAGTTTGCTTCTTGAACGAGCCATTTACAAATTCAATATTGACCCAGCAGCTTCATTTATGATAGGAGACAGGGAAAGAGATATCTTTGCTGGTGAAAAAGTTGGGATTCCAGGAATATTAATTGAGGCCAACTCATCGTTAACACTCATAAAGGACCGTATTCTGAATGGCTGAAGTGAGAAAAGTAAATTACAACGGGAAACTAATGCCGGCTGATTCAGGGATAATACCTGTCGTCAGCAGAGCATTCTCATACGGAGATGGTCTTTTTGAGAGTATTAGGGTGCTTAATGGCAGTCCGTGTTTTCTTGACAACCATCTGAATAGATTGAAGCAAGGCTTAGATGCAATCAAAATAAAAGTAGGCCAGGATTTCTCATTCGAGGACTTTGAAAAGGAACTTATAGAGCTTATTGCCCATAATGGAATCACTGAAGGAGGAAGAGTGAGAATTACGTTTTCACGTTCGGGAGAAGGGTTTTATTCTCCTGTAGATGATGAAGGGCTAGATTACTTGATTCAGGCAGAACCTCTTGATCAGAATCTCTTCGCTCTCAATGATCGAGGGCATGTAGTAGACATATACACTGACCTAAGAAAGCAAGTAAATAGGCTGTCTTGCTTTAAAACAATCTCTTCTCAAATCTTCATTATGGCAAGTCTCTTTGCCAAGGAAAAAAGCATAGACAATGCTTTAATCACGAACGATAAGGACGTGATTATTGAAGCTGCGAATTCCAATATTTTCATTGTAAGCAATGGCGTGCTCTATACCCCTCCACTAGAGGATGGCTGCCTTGGTGGTATCATGCGCATGGAGGTCATCAATGCGGCATTGAGACATGATATCAAGGTGTATGAGACATCACTCAGACCACAGAATCTTTTGGTCGCTGATGAATTATTCTTGACCAATGCCATTCAAGGTATTCAATGGGTGAGTTCTTATCGCCAGAAGCGATATTATAATTCGCTTTCTCAGAAATTGACAAGATTATTGAACGAGGATATCCTCAGTCCTTCAGAATAAGCACGTATTCCATGCTTCCAGTGACATCTAAGGTGTCATTATTAAGAACAAAGCCTTTCTTGCGGCTGATATAGATACAGTCCTCGGTATAGCTCCCGTCCAATACTATGTTCTGCAGTCTCACATTGAAATTCTCTCCATAACCCTGAAACTGGTACATATAATCAGTGTAGTACGGAGGGCCTTCAGGAAGACCAACAGGATAATCTCTGCTGATTCGCACACGATATCCTTCAGGTGAAAGTTCAAGAGCGAAGAGGTTCAAGGTATCTACAGGGAAAATGAAACTGTCATACACAGCTTGCTGATAACGCACCATGTACAGGGAGTCTAATTCTGACGAGGTAAACGAACCTGGCTCTCCTGAGGTATCAAATTGTAAATAGATGGCATTCAGGGCATCCACATCAGGTTCTTTACAAGGTTTCTTGCAGCTCGCTGAAAAAATAATCAGCGCTAAGCAGAGAACACTGAGAAATAGGTGGAAGGAAAAACTCTTTTTCACGATGCGAAGTTAAGGGAACGCTTGATATTAGAATCAAGTCTGAATCACACCTACATTATACGCATGAGTTGCAGGACTATTGTTCGCCATCTCTATTCCTTGAGAAATCCATGTGCGGGTATCTCGTGGATCTATAATCGCATCTACCCATAAGCGTGAAGCGGCATAGTAAGGAGAGGTCTGCTCGTCATAGCGAGATTTGATAGCAGAGAAAAGCTCATCATGTTCTTCTTTGCTCAGCTCTTTACCTTTTGCTTTCAAAGAAGAAACTTCGATTTGCAAAAGGGTCTTTGCGGCAGAGTTTCCACTCATCACAGCAAGTTCAGCAGTTGGCCAGCTAACTATCAGTCTTGGATCATATGCTTTACCACACATGGCATAATTTCCTGCGCCATACGAGTTTCCAATGATGATAGTGAATTTAGGAACCACGCTATTGGCCATGGCATTCACCATTTTAGCTCCATCCTTGATGATTCCGCCTTGTTCAGAGCGAGAACCCACCATGAATCCGGTGACATCTTGAATGAAGACTAAAGGAATATTCTTCTGATTACAATTCATGATGAAGCGAGCTGCCTTATCAGCAGAATCAGAATAAATCACGCCACCGAAGCGCATCTCACCTTTCTTGGTTTTGATCAATTCCCTCTGATTCGCTACAATACCAACAGACCACCCGTTGACCCTAGCATAAACCGTAAGTAAGGTCTGGCCATACCCAGCTTTATATTCAGTGAACTTGGAGTCATCAGCCAAGGATTTAATGATTTCCCTCATGTCATAAGGCTTGGAACGTTCAATAGGAAGAATGCCTAGAATATGGTCTCTAGAAGATTTAGGTTCTAAGGCTTCTTTTCTGTCAAAACCTGCAGTAGGGCCTTTGCGACCTGTGCGGGAGATGATGTCCTTAATAGTATCTAAAGCTTCTTTATCATCCTTTACCTTATAATCGGTCACACCTGAGATTTCGCAATGTGTAGTTGCTCCACCTAAGGTCTCATTATCTACGTCTTCACCAATAGCCGCCTTTACGAGATAGGATCCAGCAAGAAAGATACTTCCGGTTCCTTCAACGATTAGGGCTTCATCGCTCATGATAGGTAAGTAGGCTCCTCCAGCAACACAGCTTCCCATGATGGCGCTGATTTGAGGAATACCCATGGAGGACATGATGGCGTTATTCCTGAAGATCCTCCCGAAATGTTCTTTGTCAGGAAAAATCTCGTCTTGCATAGGAAGAAATACTCCTGCACTATCAACGAGATAGACAATGGGAAGCCTATTCTCCATTGAAATCTCTTGGGCCCTGAGGTTCTTTTTTGCTGTGATAGGGAACCATGCACCAGCTTTCACAGTAGCATCATTGGCCACTACGATGCATTGTTTTCCGCCCACGTGGCCTATCTTGACAATGACCCCTGCCGAAGGACAGCCTCCATGTTCGGCATACATTCCTTGCCCTGCGAAAGCGCCTATTTCCAAGGCATCTTTATCGGAATCCAAAAGATAAGCGACACGCTCGCGAGCGGTCATCTTTCCTTTAGCTTTATGTTTTTCAATACGCTTCTTGCCGCCTCCTTCGCAGACATTGGTCAAAGCCTTTTGCATCTTTGAAAGCAGCAAACGAATGTGATCTTCGTTCTTATTGAATTCTAACTCTTCTTTTCGTATCGCCATGGTGCTCAAATATAGGGGCATAAACTTTGATGTGAATGCTTTGCATCCTTGAATTATCTCATGAAACTCAGTCCTCTATATATCCTATCTTTTCTCTTTTTCTCAAGTTTCAGTTCTGGCCCATGGTATACCCTGAAAGCATCGATTCACGGTATAGAGAATATCAAGGGAAAAATGGCCATTCAAGTCTTGAAAGACGATGGGGAGGTGCATAGCGAATTTTGGCTACCCGTAGAAAGTAAAGAAATGTCCTTCGAAGTAAATGGATTAGTGAGTGGAAACTATGCCGTGAAGTTCTTCCATGATGAGAATAACAATGGAAAAATGGATACGAATTGGATGGGAGTCCCTATAGAATCTTTTGGTTTCAGCAATGATCCTCGAGTGACCTTTGGTCTTCCTGATTTAGAAGAGATGCTTTTTCCAATTAACTCAGAGACCGAGATCAGAATAAAGGCAAGGAAATTCAGTCTTTAATGACCTCTCCTGATCCGTTCTTGTTCATTTTAATAGCAGGAGGATTGCCTTTGTAGTAGACGCTTCCGCTTCCATTTAGATCTACCTCCAGTGCATCATCGACTTGTATTTTCACATCACCACTGCCATCGTTTTCTATTTTAACTTCCTTAGCGTTGAGCGCTGAAGCATCTACATTTCCTGACCCGTTAATCTCCACGGTCAATTCATTGGTTCTTCCGGCCAATTTTATATCACCGCTTCCATCCACTTCCACTTCTACATCTTCAGAGCTAATTTCAAGGTTCAAGTCCCCACTTCCTTGAATCCAGAGCACCAATTTGGGCGATTGGAAAGGGGTGATTCCAGTTACGTTACCTGAACCTTTTATAGAGATTTTTTCCAAGACAGGAAGAGTTACTTTAATTCTCATTCCTTCAGAGCAGACGTTTTCTTTGAAATCAATATACCATAGGTCACTTTCTACCGAAGTCTCTAGAAGGGAAATCAGATTTTCATGACTCGTAATTTCCACTTTCTGATTCATCCCGAAAGCTATTTCTACAGGCACAGCGCTGCTCTGAACTATGCCCTTCATGACATTAAGATCTACTTGTCTTGTGACCACTTCGCCAGTTCCTTGAACACACATGTGGTTGCACGAGTTAAGGCTCATAAGTGCTAAGGACATGAGGCTGAATACGCTTAGAAATGAGTCTTTCATAGGATGAGTTTTAGTACTATAAAGTTACGATTCAAGAACTGAATTCAGCGAGACACATCCAGCGTGCTGTCTGTTTTTCTAGCAGCGCTTGAGCGTCAGTGATTCCCTTGGTCAATGTCGCAAGTTTTCCGGCATCATTTGACGTGCTAATTTCGTCAGAAAGATTTTTTATTTTCTCTTCGAGGGTCACTATTTCAGCCTCCAATTTATCAAATTCCATGCGTTCAGCATACGTGAGTTTTTGCTTCTCTTTTTGAGATTCTTCTTTTAATAAAGGACTGGCGGCCTTAGCTGCTTTGATTTTCTTTTCCTCTTTTTCTTCTAGCGCTTTGGCTGTGCGGTACTGGGAATAATTTCCAGGAAAATCTCTGATTATAGTATTGTCTTCAAAGACAAAGCAATGGTCTACCATCTTATCCATAAAATGACGGTCGTGGGATACGATTAAAACAACTCCAGGAAAATCAACTAGATATTCTTCAAGAATCTGTAAGGTGAAGATGTCTAAGTCATTCGTAGGCTCATCGAGGATGAGAAAGTTAGGGTTGTTCATGAGCACCCTTAGGAGATGCAGTCTGCGTTGTTCCCCACCACTAAGGCTAGCGACAAGGTTATAGTGCATGTCTTTGCTAAAGAGGAATCGCTCGAGTAATTGACCCGCAGTTATCTTTTGTCCTTTGGCCAATGGAATGATTTCGGCCACATCTTTAACAGTGTCTATAACACGTTGACCTTCCTTATAAATAATTCCTTTCTGGGTGAAATATCCGAAGACCACGGTATCACCAACCACGATTTTACCTCTGTCTGGTTGGCTCTTGTTGATGATGAGGTCGAGGAGCGTAGTTTTTCCACTTCCATTAGGACCTAGAACACCTATTTTTTCCTTGCGTAGGAAGATATAATTGAAGTCTTGGATGAGTTTTTTATCTCCATAGCCTTTATGCACCTTATGTAATTCGACCACCTTAGATCCCATTCTAGGGATGTTGATTTCTAGGGTAAGTTCATCTTGATCTAGTCTCTTGGAGGCTGTTTCTTTCAGGTCATCGAAGGCTGCTACACGGTATTTGGCTTTTGTTCCGCGTGCTTTAGGTTGCCGTCTGATCCATTCAAGTTCCTTGCGCATGGCGCTCTTTGCTTTCCCCACTACGGTCGCTTGATTCTCTTCGCGGTCTTGTTTTTTCTCAAGGTAGTACGTGTAGTTCCCTTTATGACGATAGAGCTCGCCATCTTCAAGTTCTAAGATGGTATCACAGACATTGTCCAAGAAGAAGCGGTCGTGGGTAACCATGAGGAGGGTTGCGTTGCTTACATTGAGCCATTCTTCTAGCCACTCTGTCATCTGCATGTCAAGGTGGTTCGTAGGCTCATCGAGGATAAGAACATCAGGTTCTTTGAGGAGTTCTAGAGCAAGTCCAAGTCTTTTTTGTTGACCTCCAGAAAGAAGACCCACTTTCAGTTTTAGATCATCAAGACCTAGTTTGTGAATGATTTCTTTAGCTTGAGATTCATAGTTCCAAGCTTGTGTGCGCTCCATCTCATTCAAAGCGTTAAAGAAGCGATCATCTTGATGCCCGTCTAGAACCGCTAGCTCATATTTTCTGATAGCCTCCATCTGCTCAGAATCACCTGCGAATATGGTTTCAAGAATAGTAAGTTCTTGATCGAAGACTTGTTTCTGAGCAAGGTAACCCAGCGTGATTCCGTTCCTATAAGTGATGATTCCCGAGTCAGGGCTGTCTTGGCCGGTCAGGCATTCAAGCAAAGTGCTCTTTCCTGTGCCATTACGCGCGATAAGGCCTACTTTTTCGCCTTTTTCGATTCCAAAATTCAATCCTTCGAAAACCTTTTTGGCCCCGAATGACTTGCTCAATTGCTCTACAGATAGGTAATTCACGGGGCCAAAGATACACGAGTATTGAGCTCCAAGGTCTAAGGAGGGGTCAATAGTTTGTCTGCTCAGTTTGGCCCTTCATTCGGTCAGATCAGGTCAAAGTGTATCTTTATGATTCCCTACTATGAAGAGGTTCATTTCATATATCCTTCCTTTCTGTCTCCTGGTCCTAGATTTAGGGGCTCAGAGCTTGAATTCTCCTGAGTCTATTATATGGGATAATCAGACAAGAAACTTTTTAATAAGCAATGCGGCTGATGGAAACATCCAGTCAGTAAGTGAGTCAGGAAATACCAGCATTTTTTCCAAGGAAGTAAAAGGATCACATGGAATCTGTTTTTATGGGCTGTATTCTGTGGTTTCCTGTTATAAGGATGAAATTCATGTCGCTGATCGCCTCACAGGAAGAATGATTAGGAAGCATAAGATTCCAGGGGCACTTTTCTTGAACGGTATTTGTTATGACGGAAAGAGCACGATTTATGCGAGTGATTTTTCAAAAAGAAAAATCTTCAAATTAGAAAACATTGATTCCAGTAGACCCATATTGACTGTAATTTGCAGCTTGGACAGAGCTCCTAATGGGATAGCTTACAATGAATTGGATCAAGAATTAGTGGTAATGACATGGGGCTCTCAAGCTTCTATACTGCATATCTCAACTAATCAAGGAAAAATTATCAAAAGCTTTCAGACGAGTCTGAGCAATCTTGAAGCTGTTATTTCAGATGGAGATAATGGTTTTTACTTGACAAGCTGGGTTCCTGGTGGACTATATCACTATGATGGGAATCAGATTAAGTCCATGAATGAAACATATGAGCAAGCTACAGGCCTAGCATTAAATGGCAAGTCTGAGCTATTTGTATTGAGTAGTTTGGATAAGAGATTAAAGGCACAGCCAATTCCTGTTGAAGAACGTCAAAAAGCAGAAGAGGAAGTGAATCTTAGCGCATTCCCTAATCCAATGAGCATTAATTCTCTAATCAGCTATGAACTGCCTGAAGGGGGTGCTGTGAACATTAGCGTTTATGATTGTCAAGGGAACCTAATCGAACGACTTGTGATGGAGAAAAAAGCGCCTGGAAAACACTCCTTCTTCTATGATAGAGGGAATAAAAGCTCTGGACTCTATTTCATCAACATTCAGACATCATACGGCAATAAAGCCATAGCTGTCACTTTGGTTGACTAAACTCCTTGAGTAAGGATTTGATGTCTTTAGTCAATCGATCCATTTCTAGGTCAGATGTGCCATCATAATACCCTCTGATTTGAGCACGATCATCGACAAGCACGAAGTTATTCGTGTGAATAAAGTCACTCATTCCTCCATCTCCTTGACCAGTCTCCGCAGGTTTAAGCGTAAAATAAGACCTGCGTGCCAAGGAGTATATATCCTTGCGTTCACCTGTTAACAGGCGCCATTGATCATATGGAATTTCGTAGGCACTTGCATAGGAACTCAGCACAGATGCGCTGTCTTGTTCAGGAAGTACAGAAAAACTAAGGAAACGAACATTTTCATTTTCTTTGAATCGTTCTTGAACAATTCCCATTTTCCCGGTCATGATGGGGCATATAGTCTGGCAAGTAGTGAAGAAAAAATCAGCCACATGAATCTTTCCTTGGACAAATAGAGAGTCGGTAGAATTACCTTCTTGATCGGTGAATTGGAAGCCAGAAACTTTGTGATTTATACGGTCCCTTAGTTCTTTATCGACCAAGAGAGGGTTCACTTGTCTTGGAGAAAGAACAGGAAGTGCTTTTTCTTTGGTGTTGAAATAATAGGCTACTGCAATGCACATTCCTGTAAAGAGGAAAATAATCAAGCCTTTATTGAGACATCCTTTCATGTTCAGTCTTCTTCACTGTAAATTTTATCTATTAGCTCTGAATATTTCTCGAAGACTTTCTTTCTGCGAAGTTTAAGAGTAGGAGTAAGCTCACCCCCATCAATACTCCACTCTTTGTCAAGCAAAGCAAATTTCTTCACTTGTTCCCATTGGTTAAATTCAGCATTATACGTATCCAGAACCTCTTGATAAATCTGCAGAATCAGTGGGTCATGAATGGCATCACCATCAGAACTGAATTTTATATTTTTCTCTTTGCAGAGATGACTAAGGCTTGCGAAATTAGGTACGATGAGAGCTGAAGGATGCTTTTTGTTCTCACCAATGACCATGATTTGTTCAATAAGGGAACTCTGTTTGAACACATTCTCCATGATCTGGGGCGCCACATATTTTCCACCGCTGGTTTTAAAAATCTCCTTCTTTCTATCAGTTATTTTCAAGAATTGTCCGTCCACAAGTTCTCCTATATCTCCTGTATGGAACCAGCCATCTTTATCAATGACTTCAGCGGTCATCTCAGGCTTATTGTAGTAGCCCATCATGACGTTCGGTCCTTTGCATAGAATCTCCCCGTCTTTAGCGATTTTCACTTCTACATTGAAAAGTGGACGTCCACATGTTCCAAAACGAACACCTTCATTGTCAATCTCATTTACTGAGATTACTGGAGAAGTCTCGGTAAGTCCGAAGCCTTCCATCACAGGAATTCCTGCAGCATTGAATATTCTATTTAGTCTTGGGGATAAGGCGGCACTTCCTGAGGCGGCTAGTTGTACTTCGCCACCCAACGCCTCTTTCCATTTGCTAAAAATGAGTTTTCTGGCAATGGCAAGTTTCATGTCATAGATAACACCATTCTTTCCGTAATACTCGAATCGTTCTGCTAGACGCACAGCCCAAAAGAAAAGGGTTTTCTTAATTCCAGTAAGTTCTTTTCCTTTGGCTATAATCTTGGAAAACACCTTTTCAAGTAGACGAGGAACAGCCGAAAAAATATGAGGCTTAACTTCTTTCATGTCATCGCCTATCGTCTCAAGTGATTGAGCGTAATAGATGTTTGCTCCCTTGTAAGCATAAAGGTAGATTAACATTCTCTCGAATATGTGACAGAGCGGTAAGAAGCTCAGGCTGCGTGAACCGGGAATCAAGGGAAGTCGTTCGCTTGAAGCTAAGACATTGCTCACTATATTTTCATGAGAGAGCATTACACCTTTAGGGTCACCGGTAGTTCCTGATGTATAAATTAAGGTAGCCAAATCCTTGTGATTCACTTTGTCTTTGAATGGCTGCACAGTTTCCTTGGCCTTGACCAAATCATTTTCTAAAATGCTTGTCCAATGTGCGCTGCCAGATACTTCATCAAAGAGGTAGATTTCCTTCAGTGCAGAACATTCATGAGCTACATTCTTAATCTTTTCATATACTTCTTGGTCAGATACAAAGGCCATTTTACAGCCAGAATCATTCAGAACATAGGCATATTCTCTTGCAGTAATAGTAGGGTAGATGGGAACATCTACTGCGCCTATCTGCAGTACGCCTAAGTCTATAAAATTCCATTCAGGTCTGTTTGTAGTAGAGATGATGGCGACTTTATCACCTGGGACAATTCCTTTAGAGAGTAATCCTGCACTTACTTGATGTGAAATGTCTATGACCTCTTGAGTACTGTATTTTTTCCACACGCCATCTGCTTTTCTGGCCAAAGAGATGGCTTGAGGAAAATTCTCAAGTTGATAGTTGATGATGTCAAAAAGTCTGGCTTGATCGATTCCGTTCATGTATTCAAAAATAGATAGACTACAAGTTTACAGAATTTACCACGTATCACAGGAATCGTATCCTAGCCAGCTTTCGATCTAGATCTACTGTCTTTATCTCGTGCGTGAGGTTCGATATGCATGTATATTTGGACTTGAAGAATTCGTCTATGTATAAAATCACCCTGTTTTTCATTCTTGTTGCTTGTATTGCTATCTCTAGTTTCAGCTGGTCTGCTGGGGGGGATGAGCACTTTCATACTGATGTTGAGCTTCTTTATTTCAAGTCAGTCATGACCCATGATTCTACGTTGGTTGATGGCTGGAACGCATTGTTCGCAGCCGCTGGTGAGTGTGATGGTTGCCATGGAAAAGACGACTCAGGTTTCGCCAGTCATGATGCAGCAGGGAATGATATTAATGTGGTAGATGATTGGAGAGCGACTATGATGGCCATGAGTGCTAAGGATCCTTTCTGGAGAGCCAAAGTGAGCCATGAAGTGTTAGTCACACCAGGACTTCAGATGGAGATAGAATCTTCTTGCACAGATTGTCATGCTCCAATGGGATTTTATAATGCCATGCACCTAGGGATTCCTCATTATACGATGGAGGATATGAAATTAGATTCAGTAGGATTGGATGGA
>CALFHF010000194.1 GCA_937875855.1 uncultured Flavobacteriales bacterium | reverse complement strand
CCTCGAAGGACTTTTATAACAGAAAGAGAAAGAAAAGAGACTTATATCCCCAAAGCCATCATGAGTGCTTCATCCCGCTTATAGACGTCCTTATAGAAATATACAAGGTCTTGATCAGCGAAAGCAGTGCTATACGTAATAATCACAGGAAGCACTTTTTTCAAATTCACTCTGAGATTTCTTCCGGTCTTTACAATACTGTCTATTCTAGCCGAAGTATATCCTTGCTCAAGCAACACATAAGAAGCAAATTTCAAAGGGTTTTCTACACGTATACATCCATGACTAAATGCCCTTTCTTCCTTTGAAAATAGATTTCGAGAAGGAGTATCATGAAGGTAAACTGAGAACCTATTAGGGAAGAAGAATTTAACTCTACCGAGGGCATTTCCAGCCCCATGACCTTGGCGCAGCATATAAGGCATCTTGGAAGTATATTTTTTAAAGTCCACGCTAGAGACAGGAACAGCATTACCTGACATAGAAAGCAGATCCATATTGTTCCTTGAGAGATAGGCAGGGTCAGATTTTAACTTAGTTAGTATTTCTCCATTGGAAATAGAAACCGTCCAATATGGATTGAATTCCACGTATTGCATCTCATCTCTGAACACAGGAGTGGCCGTAGCTATTTTGCCTTTTTCTGGGCCTTTTTAATCTTCCTTTTGAACTTCATACCCAACATAGGAAGCTTGATTGCAACACTTTTTCCAGCACTCATTGCTGGCTTGCAATTCGGGGATTTAGAGCAACCGCTTTTAGTACTCGTTTCCGTAGGAGCAATTCAACTCTTGGTAGGGAATTTCTTAGAACCTAGACTTATGGGAGATTCTCTGAATATCAGTTCTCTGGTGGTGATTCTTGGACTTGCTTTTGGGGGGGACTTATGGGGTATCGTAGGCATGTTCCTCTCAGTGCCCATCATGGTGATGATTGTAATCATCTTATCCCAATTTCAGTCAACCCGTGGCGTGGCTATTCTCCTATCTGATAAAGGGGATGTAGACCAAATAAAAGATTGATCAATTCCCTTTCAAAAAGGAGGGAATCAAAATCAAAACAGCTGCAATACATTGTATCCAAGATGGTATAGTGCCAAGCAATACCATAGCAATCAAGAGACCATAAACTGGTTCAAGTGCAGCGATATAAGAAGCCTTATTTTTTCCTATTTCACGGAGTCCAGAGAGAAAAAGACTGTAAGAAAAAGCAGTAATAATCAGGCCATGAAAAAGGAAGAGTGACCATTCAAAAGGAGCTAATTGGAATGAGGAAAGGGAAGAGAAAGGAATCAAGAATAATCCCGCCCAAAGCATCTGATAAGCCGCCAGATTCAGGCTTTTTTCTTGTTTCATGAACCCCGCATTTCGCAGTTGGAGCAAAGCAAATGCAGCGGCCGAAGCAAGCCCAATTAGAATAACCTCTTGACCAAGTACTTCAACGTCTTCTTTGACCAAGAGAAACGTTCCTAAGAGTATTAAAGCGACACTTGAAAGTTCTTTTTTATCAGGCCAAGAACGCTCAGAGATTCGACTGAAGAGGATAGTCCAAAGAGGATAGGTCGCATAGCTCAATAATCCCCATGCGACAGACCCTTCTATAGTTGCATGAAAAAATCCGAACCAATGAAAAGCTAATAGCAATCCAGAGGGCCAATGATCCTTCATTCCTTGTTTCAGAGCAGCCCAAGCGGGTCGTATAAAAAGCAATAGAGCAAGAGCTGCAATCAAGGACCTGCCCATGCTCAGGTCCATGGCAGGCAATCCAATACATACTGATAGTGGCCCCGAGAGTCCAAAAAGCAAGATGGCAAGATGAGTTTTCCAGATTCCGGCAATGCGCTTCATGAGCTAAAGATGAAGTTTTCTTAGCTTGAATAAACGTTTCCTTCCATCTCGATTAACAAAGCTCCTGTTGGAATGGATAGCATGAAGAATCCATAGGAATCGCACATTTCCTACCTTCATGGCTTAATTCAATGCACGCGTGAAGAAGATTTTAGTAGCCAATAGAGGAGAAATAGCCTTACGAGTCATTCGCTCGCTGAAGGAAATGGGAATATGCTCCGTAGCAGTTTATTCCGAGGCAGATAGGGAAGCCCCCTTCGTTCTAGCAGCTGATGAAGCCATTTGCATAGGCCCTCCACCTAGTGCTGAGTCGTATTTGCGTATGGATCATATCATCAAGGAAGCCCTTCGCTTAAAAGTAGATGGCATTCACCCTGGCTATGGATTCCTTTCTGAGAACAGTGTGTTTGCGCGTAAAGTGACTGAGGCGGGGATGATATTCATTGGCCCTTCGCCTCATGCTATTGAAGTTATGGGAAGTAAGCTTGCTGCCAAGGCTGCAGTAGCAGACTACGGCATCCCCATGGTTCCCGGAACAGATAAAGCCCTGGATGATGTAGAAGAAGGACTTCGCGTGGCCAAGGAAGTTGGTTTTCCTATCCTTATTAAAGCCTCTGCGGGAGGAGGCGGAAAGGGAATGCGCATCGTGGAACATGCCGATGAATTCAAAGAACAGTTAGCCCGTGCTATTTCGGAGGCCCAATCAGCTTTCGGGGATGGAAGTGTCTTTATAGAGCGTTACGTAGATAAGCCTAGGCACATAGAGATTCAGGTATTGGCTGATAATCATGGCAATGTGGTGCATCTTTTCGAGCGTGAATGTTCTGTTCAGCGTAGGCATCAGAAAGTGGTGGAGGAAGCTCCATCCTCCGTTTTAACCCCTGAACTCAGAGAGAAAATGGGCAATGCGGCTGTAGATGTGGCTAAGGCGTGCGCATACCGCGGAGCAGGAACAGTGGAATTCCTGTTGGATGCTAAATTGGATTTCTTTTTCTTGGAGATGAATACAAGATTGCAAGTTGAGCATCCCGTCACGGAATTAATTACAGGCATAGATCTGGTCAAGGAACAAGTAAAGATTGCCCGTGGGGAGAAGCTTTCTTTTAGTCAGAAGGACTTGAAGATTATAGGACATGCCATAGAATTACGTGTGTATGCTGAGGACCCTGAAAACGGATTCCTTCCTGATATAGGTACATTAAAGGTGTATAGACCACCAAGTGGACCTGGAATACGCGTAGATGATGGCTTCAGAGAAGGCATGGAAGTTCCGGTTTATTATGACCCCATGATCTCTAAGCTCTGTGTTTTTGCTGCGGATAGAGAGCAAGCCATTGAACGCATGATTCGCGCGATAGATGAATACAAAGTAGTGGGATTGAAAACGACATTAGGATTTGGGCGCTTTGTGATGAAACATGAAGCATTTCGTTCCGGAGATTTCGATACTGGATTTGTAAAGAATTTCTATCATCCTGAAGCTACTAAAACCGAACAGGAACAAGGTCTTAAGGATGCCGCAACGCTCATGGCAGGAATCTTGTTCCAAGAAGGAAAAACGACCATAGCTGAGGTAGAAGCAGCGCCTCAGCGAACTAATTGGAAGCAGAACCGTAGAACATGGTAATGATTTTGCGTTATATAAGTAGATGTACGCCTTGAAAAAAGCATTTTGGTCCTTTCTGATTGCCTTGATTTGTTTCCCTTGCGGCCTTATCGCCCAGAAGGAAGCTAATCCTGCTGTGCTTCGTGCTGTAGTGATAGATGGGGATACGATTCCGTTGGTCATGCTAGAGGGAGTATCAGTGTCAGAGCAGCGATTCACACGCAGTAAGCGCTATGACCGTCAGTATGGTCGCTTGCTTCGCAAAGTATTAAAGACCTATCCCTACGCCAAAGTCACGAAAGAACTCCTTGAAGGCTATGATGAAGAATTAGCTAAACTCAAGGGAGAGAAGGACAAGCGTGATTACCTAGACATCGCGGAAGCAGAACTCAAAGCCGAATTCGAAGGAGAGATCCAAGAATTGACGGTGAGTGAAGGAAAAATCCTTATTAAACTTATTGATCGTGAAACAGGAGATACTTCCTATGAACTGATCAAGCAACTTAAAGGAGGCTTCAATGCCTTTATGTGGCAATCCTTAGCTAGACTCTTCGGGTCTGATCTCAAAGCAGGGTATGACCCGCTGGGTGATGATCGCATGATAGAAGCTATTGTTCAAGAAATAGAACGAGGAGATTTGTATGTACCACCTCGTGAGGCCATCTCCCCTAAGGCTCAGCAGCGCCTTGACAAGAAGCGCAAACGACAAGAAGAGAAGATCAGAAAAAGGAATGGTGGACTTTCTACCGCTTCTAAGAACTGAGGCTTCGCCTTTGTTATCTTTGTGGCCTGATACCCCCAATCACCTCTATGCTCCTTTGGCAATTTATGTTCTGGATTTGTGTGCTCATGGTGATGCATACGTATCTTATTTATCCTTGGATTCTCTCCATGGTCAAGGCTTCTTTAAGCACTGAAGCCCCACTCGACTATTTCCCCAGCATTGACATTCTCATAGCCGCCTATAACGAAGAGGAGGTTATTGAGGAAAAGATTAGATCCATTCTGAGTGGGGATTATCCATTGGACAAGATTAGAGTCTTAGTGGGTAGTGATGGATCAACAGACCGCACGGAGGAGATTTTAACATCACTTTCAGCTGAGTATTCATGCATCGTGCTTCACCGTTTCAAGCGAGGAGGAAAATCTAAAGTGGTGAATTCCTTGATGGAGAAATCCAAGTCAGAACTCGTCATTTTCACCGATGCGAATGTGCTCTTCTCCCAGAATCTAATTCAAGAAATCTTACGTCCTTTCCTTGCTCCATCTGTAGCGCTGGTGGGGGCGGACATACGTGGTTGCAAAGTTTCTAATGAAGGTATAGAGTTTCAAGAGAACGAATACTTACAAAGGGAAACCCGCATGAAATGGGCTGAAGGAGAGAAGTGGGGAACTATGATGGGAGCGTTCGGTGGCTGTTATGCGATGCGCTCATCTTCTTTTGAACCCATTCCCATCGAGTTCTTGGTTGATGATTTTTACCTCAGCATGAAAGTCTTGGAACAGGGTCATTCTTCTATCTTGGCCAAAGAAGCGATATGTTACGAGGATATATCGAGCAAGATGAGTGAAGAGTTCAGAAGGAAGGTGAGGATGTCGCGTGGGAATTTCCAGAATCTGCGCAAGTTCTCTCATTTCTTACTTCATCATCGTAAAGGACTTAGTTTCAGTTTCATCTCTCATAAAGTGTTGCGTTGGATCAGTCCAATGGCATTAATCACAGCGCTCTTGAGCAGTTTAATGCTTTCAGGAAATTCTAATTTTTATCTTGTTTTATTCTGGCTTCAATTCGTCATCATGTTCTCTCCATTGATGCTTATGACATTGAATGCGATTGGAATTCGGTCAAGACTAGTCACGTTTGTTGCCTATTTTATTTCCATGAATGTGGCTTTATTCCTGGGTATGTTGAAGTCATTCAGGAAAGTCGAGAAAGCCATTTGGGAACCTACTCTGCGCAATCAATGAAACAGTTCGTACTCATACTCCTTTTGTTTGCTGCTATTCCTTCTTTGGCTCAGAATATCTTGATTAATAAGAGTCCAGGATCCTGTGAACCAAGCATTAAAATAGATCCATCTAATCCTAATAAAATGGTCGCAGGCATTGTCTTGAACCAAGTGGCGTATAGTGAAGATGGAGGAAAGACATGGAATAAAGACAAGCTCACTTCTACCTTTGGTGTATATGGTGATCCAGTAATTGATGCGGCTTCTGATGGAACATTCTATTACTTCCATCTATCGAATCCTGAAGAGGGGCATTGGATAGATCGCATAGTGTGTCAAGCTAGCCATGATGGCGGAAAGACATGGTCTGACGGGTCTTTTGCAGGATTGAATGGAGAAAAGCAACAGGACAAACATTGGTCAGTCATCCATCCTAAAACAGGAGCTATTTACCTAACATGGACTGAGTTTGATAGTTATGGTTCCACCGAACCTACCTGCTTTTCTAGAATCAGATTCTCAGCTTCATATGATAAAGCCGAGACATGGACTGAGGCCATCACCATCAGCGAACATCAAGGGAATTGCATAGATGATGATGAGACTACCGAGGGAGCAGTTCCAGCACTAGGACCTGATGGGGAGCTCTATGTGTGTTGGGCCAATGAATTTGGACTGAATTTTTCAACGTCTGTAGATGAAGGAAAGACATGGTCGTCTGAAAAAATAATCGATGAAATGCCGGGAGGTTGGGCGATGGATATTCCTGGCATTTATCGTGCGAATGGGATGCCGATTCTGAAAGTAGATTTAAGCAACAGTCTAAGTAGGGGAACTATCTATGTGAACTGGGCAGATCAACGAAACGGAATTTCTGACACTGATATATGGCTTAAGAAATCTACAGATGGCGGAGAAACTTGGTCAGACAATCAGCGCGTGAATAACGATCCTCCTGGCCGTCAGCAATTCTTTACTTGGATGGATGTGGATCAAAGCACAGGCAGGCTCTATTTCGTTTTCTATGACCGCAGAGCACATGCCGACTGGGAAACAGATGTCTATCTGGCCACGGCAGATCCTGGTGGAGCGAATATGCAAAATCAGATTATCTCTGAGACTTCTTTCATGCCTGACCCTAAAGTATTCTTCGGAGATTACACGAACATAAGCGTGCAAGATGGAATCATTCGACCCATTTGGACGCGCATGGATGAAGGAAAAACCAGCGTTTGGTTGGATATTTCAGAAGAACGAGTGAATCCAGGATTGCTTGAATTAGTCATCCCGTTTGAACTGAAGTCAGAAGCTAAAGTCTGTCTTTCAGTAAAAGGGCCAAATGGTAAGGTGAAACATTTATTCAAGAAGAAATTTGCAGAAGGGCCACAGCAATTGGTCTACCTATGGGACAGTTCTAAATCAGAAAGAGGCGTCTATACCTTTGTCTTACATCAGAAGAAAAACGTCCTTTGGAAAACAGAAAAAACATGGTGAGCAAAGCGAGTGATAAGCCGGCCATAGCGAGATTAGTCGCTATATGTCATTCCCATGGATTGAAGCGGGTGCTCGTTTCTCCAGGTTCAAGGAATGCCCCGCTCAGCCTCTCTTTCACAGAACATGGCGGATTTGATGTAAAAGTAATCCCTGATGAACGTGCAGCTGGTTTCATGGCGTTGGGAATGTCCCAAGTAGATCATGTGCCAACCATTTTACTCTGCACTTCAGGTTCAGCCGTTCTGAATTATGCACCTGCAGTGGCTGAGGCTTTCTACCAGCGTATTCCGCTTCTCGTCATCTCAGCGGATAGGCCTAATGAATGGGTAGATCAGCTCGAAGGTCAGACCATGATGCAAAAAGGAGTATTGAGCAATTTCGTAAATAAGGAATTCGATCTTCCTCAAGAACCTAAGGATGATGTCACTTTACGCTATCATGACCGATTGGTCAATGAAGCTATTGCAGCCTGCTTTTATCCTGTGTTAGCTCCAGTGCATCTGAACGTGCATTTAAGAGAGCCTTTGTATGGACTTTCAGAGATGAAAGAAATGCCATATGTGATTCAGGTCCATGAGTCGCCAGCTGCGCTTCCATGTGAGAAATTAATCAAGGAGCTAAGCGAAGAGTTGAATTCTTATTCTAAAGTGATGCTGCTCATGGGTCTGCATTCACCTGATGAAGCATTGAAAAAAGTTCTTGAAGGGCTTATAGAGAAGGGATGGGTATTGCTCAATGAATCCTCCTCCAATCTTCAAGGAGAAAAAGTCATATCCTGCATTGACAGAAGCCTGGGAGCTTTACCAGCAGAAGCTGAGATGGATTTTCAGCCAGAACTGATCATCAGCTTTGCTGGCCCATTAGTGAGTAAGAAAATTAAGCAGAGATTCAGAAAGAATCCTCCGAAAGCGCATTGGCATATAGATGCGCACCAGGCTCATATTGATATGTTCCAATGTCAGACAAGAGCCTTACGATTCGAGCCATTCGAAATACTTAAAGCACTTAATAAAGTGATGGTGAGAGGAGATGGAAATTTCTCAGCAGCTTGGATGAATTTGAAGCAGAAAAGTGCACAGAGACATGAGAGGTTTGTCGAGTTATGTCCGTGGTCTGACATGAGGGCCTATTCAGAAATATTTAAGAATCTGAAAGGAGAATATAAAGTTCAAATGGCTAATAGCGCAGCAGTGCGCTACGCGCAACTGTATGAACATGAGCATCTAGAATTCTACGGAAATAGAGGCGTCAGTGGAATTGATGGATGCAGCAGCACTGCGGTGGGCATGGCTCATGAGTCAGATTCTCCTGTGGTTTTACTCACGGGTGATATGGCCTTCAGATATGACGTAAATGCCTTCTGGACCAAGGAAATTCCAAGCGGATTGAAATGTATCGTGGTGAATAATGGGGGAGGAGGAATCTTCAGAATTATACCAGGCCCCAAGGAATCAGGTCACCTAGAAGATCTCTTCGAAGCTGCGATGGAAAATTCGGCAAAAAGGGTAGCTGAGATAAGTGGAATGCCATATCTATCTGCCAAGAATGCAGAAGAATTGAACACTGCGTTGAACACATTATTCAGTGATGATAAGAGCATGATTCTGGAGGTTTTCACGCCTAGAGAAGAAAACGAAAAGGTCTTAGCCAAGTATTTTGAAGCCTTAAAAAAGTAAGGATGAGAAAGCTCCAAACCTTTGTTGAATTCAAGAAATCAGAACATCCTTTACGGTTTGAATCCCCTTGTCTTTTCATGGGAAGCTGCTTCTCTCAGCACATGGCCAACAACATCAGCAAAGCTGGCTATACTGTAATCTCTGATCCATTCGGAATCAGTTTTAATCCCATTTCTATAGCAGAGAATATTGCTTTCATTTTGTCTGGCGTGAAGATAAAAGAAGATGAACTATTTGAGCATCAGGGTATCTGGAGTCACTTCAGATCACACTCTTCCAACAGTCATTTCGAAAAGAGAATTGCGCTCTCACAGATAAATGATACACTGAATGATACAAGGGAAGTGCTAAATGACTTGAGGCATATTTACATCACTTTCGGGACGGCATGGGTGTTCAAGAGGGAAGGAATGGTAGTGAATAATTGTCATAAGCTACCCGCAGATCAGTTTCAGAGGGAATTGGTTGATAGGGAAGAAATAGTGAATGTGTGGTGTCAAGTAATCACTGTGATGAGAGAGCTGAATCCTGACGTGAAATTCTGTTTCACCTTGAGCCCTGTGAGACACTGGAAAGATGGTGCTGAAGGAAATAGTCTCTCTAAATCGCTTCTCCGTGTTGCCATTCACGAAATTGTTCAAGCAAACAAACACGTTAGTTATTTTCCGAGCTATGAATTCATGATGGATGAATGCCGTGATTATCGCTTCTATGCTGATGATTTGCTGCATCCTTCATCCTTGGCTATAGAAATGATTTGGGAGAAATTCAGAGCTACGCAGACGGCAGAGAAGGATACTGAGTTGATTGATGCACATCTGGCTTTGACATTGAGAAAAGAACACAGACCTAGGTTCTCGGGATCTGCTGAAGACCTGCTCTTTCAGAAAACCACACTTGAAATGGAGGTGAAATTAAAAGCGCAACGTAAAGTGCGTTGAGATTAAGGAAATCATGGGTTAGGTGATTCTATGGCATTCTTGACACGTTTTTCTTTTGAGGACCTCTATGGTTTCTATATCCTCAGGGTCTAAGTCAGAAATCTTGTTTGATGAATCATCCTGATTCGTTGAAGCGTTTCCACCATCAGCCCTCCCGAAAATAGCAGGAGAAGCTGGATTAGTATTGCTCTTTTCATAAAACTGGTTGTTTAGGTTTAAAACCGACTAGATGTCAATTAACATTTTCTTGAGTATACTATTTCTCAAGAGACATCCACCTTAAGAGTAAATCAAAAAAATAAACATTCAGAACGCTAAGTATTGATTTTCGCTTCTTTTTCAATAAAAAAAAACGAGCATTTCTGGAAAAACACACGTTGCAGTATTTAAAATTCGAAAATTAGAGACCTGCGATTAGTTTAATGGTCTTGAATACCAGTTTAAGGTCAGTGAGAGCTCTGCGGTTCATGACGTATTCCAGGTTCATTTTGAGTTTGGCAGGCATGATTACTTCCACATAATAGGCTTCTGGATCATCTTGTTGACCTAGGATTTCACTTTCATTGAAAAAAGCCAAGGAGGCAGGGTCGCTTAGTCCTGGTCTAAGTCGCAGTACTCGCATCTGTTCCTCTGTATACATGGCCACGTATTTTGGGACCTCAGGACGTGGTCCTATAAAACTCATTTCTCCTTTGAAAATATTAATCAATTGAGGAAGTTCATCCAGCTTGCTTTTTCTGAGGAAATGGCCAATTCTCGTTACACGTGGGTCGCGCTCTCCTACCGTTATTAGGCCTTCAGATTCAGCATAAGGGCGCATAGTTCTGAACTTGAGCAATAAAAAAGGGACTCCTAATTTCCCAACTCGTTTTTGAGAGAAGAACACACCTCCTATACTGGTCACTGTAACAGCCACTCCTATCAAAAGCATAGGAATGAACAGCAAGAGAAGAAAGAGTGCAGAGAAGAATATATCGCTGAATCGCTTAGCCATTAAAATGTGCTTTCAATACGTCTTTGACTTGATTTATGATGAAATCTACTTGCTCATCAGTCAATTGATAATACAAAGGAAGGCTGATTACGCGGCTGAAATTATCGTACGAAACAGGAAAGTCTTTTATGTAATAGCCCATGTTCTTGTAGGCTGTCAGCATAGGAAGTGGAATGAAATGCACATTGACTGAGATTCCTTTCGATTCTATATCGATAATCAATTGATCTCTTTTTTCTTCCGTGAGGTCTATTAATCTGAGAAGATATAAATGCCAAGAAGGGCAGCGGTCTTCTTCCTCTCCAAGAGGAACTTGGCAATAAGAAAGTTCGGAGAAGGCCTTAGAATAACGTTCATGGATAAACTTTCTGCGTTCCAAGTTCCCATGATATCTCTTTATTTCCACTAAACCTATGGAAGCATGAATGTCAGTCATGTTACACTTATAGCCAGGACTCACTACATCATATCTCCAACCTCCTTTTTGGGATTTAGCAAGGGCATCTTTATTCTGCCCGTGAAGAGACATGGTGTTGAGTTCTTTGTATATATGCTCCATGTGAAACGCATTGGGCAGGTTAAAAGTCAAAGCACCTCCTTCAGCGGTAGTGAGATTCTTTACAGCATGAAAAGAGAAAGCAGTTACGTCACAGAACTTTCCAGCCATTTTGCTTTGATAGCTTGCTCCGAAGGAATGAGCTGCATCTCCGAAAATTAGGATGCGACCAAGTTTTTCTTGTTGTTCAGATCCAGGATTAAAAAGAGATATGATGTCTTCATCCATCACCAATTTGTAGAGGTTTTCATAATCGCAAGGAAGACCCGCGATATCTACAGGGATGATGGCCTTTGTCTTGGAGGTAATCGCTCTTTTCACCGCATCGACATCGATGGTGAAATCACTTTTCACATCTACGATTACAGGTCGGGCTCTCAGATGATGGACGATATTGGCAGTCGCGCAATAGGTATAGGCAGGAACGATGACTTCATCGCCTTCTTTTATTCCCCACCAATCAAGGAAGAGTTGGGCAGCGGCTGTCCAGGAATTAAGACATAGGCTATGAGAATTCCCACAATAAGAGCTGATCTCTTTTTCAAGTTGTTTGGTCTTTGGGCCAGTGGTGATCCAGCCAGAGCGAAGGGTATCTACGACTTCAGCTATAGTGGCTTCATCAATACGAGGAGGGGAGAAAGGAATCATGGGGCTGAAGTTACATTCTATTCAATTCTGAAAAATAAGGAGGAAGAGTTTTATGGCATAAAAAAACCCGCCTCGATTTCTCGGGGCGGGTTTGATACTATTTCTAATGATTAGTTTACATCCCAGAAGATAGGAGTCTGCACTACATCACCACCGATATTGGCAGCTGCTGAAGTATAGTTCGCACCATTCAAGGGCTGCTCATTTCCAGGATACGTATATCTCATTGGAATATCACTCTGAGACAATCCTGGAGGAGGGTTGAATGTGCCCAGGCCATTTGGCATGCTAGTATAAATACCAGCAAGATAGGCGGTCAATACCCATTGTATAACTGCTTTCTAGTGGCTGAAGGT
>CALFHF010000193.1 GCA_937875855.1 uncultured Flavobacteriales bacterium | reverse complement strand
CATCGCTGGAATCATTGTCAATGCAAATGATCTCTTTGTTCGGATAGGATTGACCGTTTGCGCAACGCAGGGCCGCTTCAATATAATCCTCCACGTTATAGCAGGGAATGATAATGGAGACGAGGGGCAGCTTCATAGGGGAAGGAAATGTGGGCCTTTGGTCACTGTAATCCTTCGGCTCTGGTCAATAGCGTTCCACTCATCTTCCATGATAGACGCCATGCGCCCATACCCTGATGCCTGACGGGAGTTCAATTTCACTTTGCTTTTAAAGCTCCAGCTTCTGTAGCGCTTGAATTCCGCATCGTATTCTTTAGGAAAGTCAGAGCAGGACGGATTCGCGTATTTAATCTTCAGTTTTCTTCTAAAGAGTTCAACGCCTTTTTCTGAGAATTCATCAGGTCTACTTTGATCTCGTTCATTCCGGTCATGACGTACATAGACAGTTGTGTTCAACGCTATAGTTAGGCCGTGGTAGCGAATTCTTTGACAGAAATTATCATCCTCTCCATAATGAGAGAACAGTGGGTCAAAACCGCCAATGGTTTCAAAGGTTTTCTTAGGAATGAACCATGCAGCTGCATTCACGAAGGGCAAAGTATAGACTTCTTTCAGTTGACCTCTCATGGCATCATGGGTCAACTGCGGATTCGCATCAAAGTCCACATAATACTTCCCGAAGTTACGATCAAGCCCATCCCCTTTTCCGTTCAGGTGAATGGGACTCCAGACCGCATGGTCTTCTCGCTCAGCCGCAGCCAAAAGCTTTTCCAAGGTATCAGGAAAGAGATAGGCATCTTGATTGAGCAAGAACACATATTCAGCACCGGCTTTCAAGGCCTTGGCTATTCCAATATTATTAGCCCTACCGAATCCTAGGTTCGCATCCATGATGCAGACTTCCTTCTCTATCTGATGCGATTTTACTTTCTCAAGGGTATCATCTGTGCTGCGGTTATCAATGATCCAAGTGAAGCAGGGAAGAGCGCTTCCCTTTATCCCTTTCAAGCATGCATCTAACCAGCGGCTGCCGTTATAAGTGACGAGGACGATATGTATAGCGCTTTTCATGGGAAGAACTTCTTCATGCTTAATCTAAGCTTCAATGATACTTTATCCTTGAGGATATAGAAAGGATGATATTTCTTGACAAGTTTAGTTCTCAAGCTTGGATGCAGTAGGTCACGGTATTCATCATAGAGCAAGCGTTCATAGATCCTATAATCAGGAATGTCTACTTGCCGATTCACATTGGTGGCCTGTGCAGCATGTATCCTGAAAGCGACAAGGGTATCAGGAAGGATGGCAATGTCTTTTTTCTTGAGCAATCGGTAGCAGAATTCATAGTCAAGAATCTGCTTTAAGTCTTCTCTGAAGGGTCCTATTTCATAAAACACAGAACGCCTAAACATATAGACACTGGGCTCTCCCACTTTGTTCAAGGGAGAGGAAAAGAAGGATTCCATACTAAAGATGGACTTGTCTAACCTGAGAAAAGGCTTATGAACACCCTTAAACTGGGACTGTAGGTCGCTGTACAAGGACAACCAACGCTTAAGCTCCTCTGTTTCGCTATCCCCTTCTATGATGAAGGTACGCTTGGAGGATACCATTCCCAGTTCAGGATGAGCATCTAGGCTAGTGCTCATTTTCTTCAAGCAATAGGGAAGCAGAACATCATCTTGAAAGAGGAATTTGATGTATTCCCCTTTGGCCAGCGAAACTGAATGGTTCCAGTTCGCCCCAATTCCTTGAGGGGTATGTTTATGGATGTGTACAGGAAAAGCCGCGACAGCCTTGAAGCGCTCAGCAATATCAAGAGTAGCATCCGAAGACGCATCATCAGATATTATGACTTCAATGTCTTGAAAATCCTGAGCCAGGATAGAATCCAAAGCCTCCTGCAGATAAGTCTCCCCCTGATAGGTAGGAATGCATATGGATATTTTTGGGGAGGGCATTAGAGACTTTTAAGCTAGGTAATAATCGCGCAAAGTTAGAAGGAATAGAAGATTCGATACTTTTCTCATCTGTCTTAGAATTGGGCCACTCAGGCATGCATATTTCGTACCTTGCAGCCTTTAATTACATCATTCTAGACAGTACATGACAAGATTATTCCTTCATGTTGGATGGCCTAAAACTGGTAGCACAT
This sequence comes from uncultured Flavobacteriales bacterium, assembly GCA_937875855.1. Classification (GTDB taxonomy): domain Bacteria; phylum Bacteroidota; class Bacteroidia; order Flavobacteriales_D; family JABDKJ01; genus JABDLZ01. The sequence goes on along the minus strand of CALFHF010000193.1, from coordinate 58 downwards.
TTATCTCCGATGTTCTTCAAGCCAATGAAGCAATTCTGAAAAAGAACGGCCTTAAAGT
>CALFHF010000192.1 GCA_937875855.1 uncultured Flavobacteriales bacterium | reverse complement strand
AGTTTTTCCTCCAATGCTTTGTCTGGGTGATTAAACAAATCCACTTGTACATGGGCTATTTTCTCTATCAAACGCTCCTGAGAGTTCTTGATATCAACCAATTTGCGCATGATATCTTTCGTGTAATCAAGTTCAGTCGTTTCCATCTGCAGTGATTTTTGAAGTCAGTTATTTTCAGACTAATGCCCATCTTTGCACCCTATGAGCAATGAAAATACATCTTCTCTTTCTCAAGCTACACTAGGAGCTGGCTGCTTCTGGTGCATTGAGGCTATTTTTCAGGAATTAAAAGGTGTTTCTAAGGTAGAATCAGGGTATACTGGTGGTCATATGGAGAATCCTACCTATAAAGACATCTGCACTGGAACGACAGGCCACGCTGAAGTTGCGCGCATAACCTACGACCCGGGCATATTGAGTTTTGAGGAAATATTGGAGGTGTTCTTTGCTACCCATGATCCTACTACCTTGAACCGTCAAGGGAATGACATAGGTGATCAATATAGGTCTGAGATCTTCGCGCATTCTGAGGAGCAATTACACATCGCAAAAGCTGCTGTGATTGCCGCAGGTGAATCTGGTGTATGGAAATCACCCATCGTTACTAAAGTTTCCATGCTCGGGAAATTCTATCTCGCTGAAGACTATCACAAAAACTATTTCAACACCAATCCTGATCAAGGCTATTGTCAGTTCGTGATTCGCCCTAAAGTCGATAAGTTTAAGAAGCTGTTTAAGGAAAAGCTAATTGGTCAATAGTCATTAGTCACTGGCCACTAGTTAGATAGCTAACTCTATAAACGCTATAAACTCCATCAACCAATAACCAACAACCCTCAACCCTTCTTCCACGTCTCATACTTCGCGCTCATAGAAGGTCTGTCCTTGGGGATCTCTCGTAAAGGTTCGCATTCTCGGAGTGTGTCGTGCAGGTCAGCTGGTAATTCCTGATAGAGTCCTGTTCCTTTGGTCTTCCAGCCTATCATTTCATCACTCACATCTTTAATCACTTTGGCAGGATTTCCTACTGCGATCTTTCGCTCAGGAATTTGCATTCCATCTGGAACGAAGGCCAATGCGCCTACGATTGCTTCTTTTCCTACCACCGCATTATCCATAATCACTGCATTCATGCCTATAAGGCAATTCTCCATAAGCGTGGCTCCGTGAATGATAGCTCCATGTCCTACATGGGCGCCTTTATGCAATCTCACGGTGACTCCAGGAAACATGTGTATCGTGCAATTCTCCTGCACATTACATCCATCCTCGATGATAATCTCTCCCCAGTCTCCACGTATGGCCGCTCCTGGGCCTATATATACATCCTTGCCTATGATGACGTTTCCTGTGACTGCAGCCAAAGGATGCACGTATGCTGACTCATGTATGACGGGTTTATAGCCCTTGAATTCGTAGATCATTTCTTCATGTATTTATCTTCTTTTCCAAGTCCTTCTTCCAGCACTTCTATGGATTTCAGGATTCTTCGTATGCGTGTTTCTTTAAGCTTGGCGCCTGTCACCCAATCCACCTATTCTTTTTGATGTGAATAGCTACTTGAGTTGAAATGTGCTTCGGCTTTTTTGGTATTGGCCAAGGCTTTCTTGAAATAGTCGGGCATTACTAACTTCCTGTTTTTGGCATGGCCCACCTTGATTTCTTTATCCTTCAAGAGTACGGCCTGTTTGACTAAACTGCGAATCTGTTTCTCATTTGCATCGTATATGGAAGTGAACGTTACACTGCGCATGGCTTTGGTTCCTTCTTGACTTTGCAATACTTTTTAGGGTAGGTCAAAAGTGCTCCTTGAAAGAGCTAGGAACCTGTGTTTCTTGAAAGCACCTATGCTTCAAACCAATCCTTTATAACTGTAACAGGGTGAGTTCCATTTAAATTCCTCGGTCAATCTTTCTTCCAAATAGATCCTTCGCAACAGCTCGCAGATAGGCTTGAATTCAGGATATACCTTAGCTAAATATACATCTACTTTTTCTAGGGCCTCAAATGTTTTTTTCATCCTTTTGCCAATATGAGTGGGTAAGATATCGATTCCTTACCTTCAGAGTAAAATTGAAAAGAAATGTTAAGAAATAAAGACCAATTCGTGAATCCCCTTGGGAAATTTTCCTTCATCATAATTCCTGTGGTGATTCTCTTGGCCATCCTACTGATGCGCACAGGACAAATGGTGGAAGCAGGCCACTCTAGAGTTATTTACCACACCTTTGGTGGAGGAGTGGATCCAGCAGCTCCAGTTCTAGAGCAGGGATTCAGGCTCATTCCTCCTTGGAATAGTACACGGGATTATGAGATAAGAAAACAGGAAGTCACCACTAAGATGACGGTTCTTTCTTCTAATCTACTAGATATCGTTTTGGACGTCACTATTTTCTTCAGGCCTGATGACAATGAACTTGGAAATCTAGAGTTGAAATGGGGTGCCAATTATGCAGATAAGATGATCATGCCTTCTATGAGGTCTGTAACGCGTGAGGTAATCGCAAAATACCTTCCTGAGGAGATTAATACTTCTAAGCGTGAATTAATTCAAGCAGAGATAGAAGAACAGATGAGACAGAAGATGGAGGTCAATCACGTCTTGCTCGAAGATGTTCTGATTAGAAATATCGAGTTACCTGCAAAACTTAGAGCGTCCATTGAGAAGAAATTGCAGATGGAGCAGGAATCTGAAGAATATGAATTCCGCATTGCAAAAGAAACTCAAGAGGCGGAGCGTAAGCGCATTGAGGCTGAAGGCATACAGCAATTCCAAAAAATCGTAACACAAAGTATCACGCCTCAGCTCTTACGCTGGAAGGGAGTGGAGGCTACGGAAACTTTAGCCAAGTCAGAGAATACTAAAATCATCATCATAGGTGGAGGAGATGACGGCCTTCCCATCATGCTGAATACGGGGGACTGAGATTTTCACTGCATTAAAAAAGCCCTTGGAATTTCCAAGGGCTTTTTTAGTTCAATAGCGTTTCTTTTATCAGAGATGAATCACCTCTCCATAAGCCGCAGCGGCAGCTTCCATAATAGCTTCACTCATCGTAGGATGTGGATGTACGGTTTTGATTAACTCATGACCGGTGCTTTCTAGTTTTCTAATGGCTACGATTTCTGCAATCATCTCGGTCACATTAGCACCTATCATATGCGCTCCTAATATCTCGCCATACTTCGCATCGAAAATGAGTTTCACGAAACCGTCTTTATGACCCGCAGCACTTGCTTTTCCTGAAGCCGAAAATGGGAATTTTCCAATCTTCAATTCATATCCAGCTTCCTTAGCAGAAGCCTCGGTGTGTCCCACACTTGCAATCTCAGGGCTGCAATAGGTGCATCCAGGAATATTCTGGTAATCCAAAGCCTCAGGGTGATGTCCCGCGATTTTCTCTACACAAATAATTCCCTCAGCAGAAGCAACGTGAGCAAGTGCTTGTCCAGGAACAGCATCACCTATGGCGTAGTACCCAGGAATGTTGGTCTTATAAAATTCGTCAACTTTTATTTTTCCTTTGTCCGTAATGATGCCTACTTCTTCTAGTCCAATGTTCTCAATATTCGCTATGATACCCACAGCAGAAAGAACGACATCGCACTCTATGGTTTCCTCTCCTTTTTTAGTCTTAACAGTAACAACAGCTCCTTTCGCGGAAGTCTTTACACTCTCTACAGAGCTATCAGTCATCACTTTTATTCCTTGCTTCTTGAAAGAACGAGCAAGCTGTATACTCACTTCTTCATCTTCTACAGGAACGATGTTTGGCAGGTATTCTATCAAAGTGACTTCAGTTCCTATGGCATTGTAGAAATACGCGAACTCACTTCCTATCGCGCCTGAACCTATAATCACCATGCGCTTAGGCTGCTTGGTCATGGTCATGGCTTCTCTATAGCCTATCACTACTTTTCCATCTTGAGGAATATTAGGCAATACGCGTGAACGCGCTCCGGTGGCGATAATGATATGATCCGCGTCATGAACGCTTTTCACACCTTTATCATCACTCACTTCAATCTTTTTTCCTGGGAGGACTTTACCCATTCCCATAAGCACATCTATCTTGTTCTTCTTCATCAAGAATTGCACACCGCTGCTCATTCCATCAGCTACAGAACGAGACCTCTTGATTACCGAAGGGAAGTCTACTTCTCCTGAGTTCACCTTGATGCCGTAGTCAGACGCATGGTTGATGTATTCGAAAACATTGGCGCTCTTAAGCAGAGCTTTGGTAGGGATACAACCCCAGTTTAGACATACACCACCGAGATTCTCCTTTTCTACAATGGCTGTTTTTAAGCCGAGTTGGGAAGCTCTTATCGCTGTTACATAGCCACCTGGGCCACTACCTAGTACGATCACATCGAATTTCATACAAACTTGTTTTTTGAATGCGGTGCCGAAGGTAATGATTCGGTCATGATCACATGAAATGTGAATATATTAGTTGAAAACCTGTTGATATCTGCGAGGATACGCATAGTAGTTCCTTTTTTTGAGTTTATTTCTATCCCGATCATAGGGCATGTTGGTCATTTCATGGTACGTTCAATCAATTTCGACTAAAACAATAGGCTCGAATCGTCTTCTTGGATATTTTAGACCCGTTCAATTAAAATTGGTCATGCATCAAACTATTTGGCAATTGCTAATAACAGCTGTATTTTGCCTTCTTGTCACTTTTCTGTTTTCTCAGAATCAGTCCATCACTCTTCCTAAAATAGGAGTAAATGGACAGCTTGGCACCTTTGATGCTAAGAACGTGAATTACGGTTCACCACTTCTTGTAGATGCCATCAATGAACTCAAGCTTTCCATTGTCCGTTTTCCTGGCGGCACTAATTCTAATTCCTATAACTGGGTGGCGTATGACTGGCTTCCAGATGGTTCGCGTATCTTCAAGATTAATGACGATGAATTGCTTTTTGCTCGTGAAGGGTCGCATTTAGGAATCACCACGCTTGAAGAAGAAATTGGATGCACGGTATTGGGTTCTTGGCAGGAACAAAAAGTGATCTTTCAGAATTCATTGATTAAGACGAATGACCTCCTTTCTGATTTTAAAACCAATGTCCTTGATGGACAACGAGCTGAACCTGTCTATGTGGTCAGAGTCTTTGATCCCAATTACTTTATGGGAAAGGACATCAATGACCAGCTTATGCAATCTCCTTTGTTTAATCTGACTCTTCCGGGATGGGTGCCTAGTTCTGTCAATGATGCGTGTGGTGGTGATGTGAGATGTATTATTAAGCGCGCTGCTTTAGCAGATATGAGAAGGACATTGATAAAAATCATGTATGAATATCAGCAAAGTCCTCCATCTAGTGTGCTTTATGATGCAG
>CALFHF010000191.1 GCA_937875855.1 uncultured Flavobacteriales bacterium | reverse complement strand
TGACCAGACCTGAATAAAAAGCTGCTTCAGAAACCAGCTTTGAAGCTCTACCGTGGTCTGGATGTCTGTCTTTCCATGCATTACATAAGACAATCTCAGGCTTATACTTACGAATCATACCGGCAACTTTCTCAATATGGCTGCGGTCATTCTTGAACCACCCGTCTTCCATTCCTAGGTTTTCACGAACATCAAGCCCTAAGATTTTACTGGCTTTCTCAGCCTCTTCTGAACGAAGCTCAACTGATCCACGGCTACCTAGTTGACCTCTAGTGAGATCTATTACGCCTATTTTCTTCCCAAGTGCAGCATGCACCATCATGGTTCCACTTGCAGCTAATTCAACATCATCAGGATGGGCCGCGAAGGCTAGTATTTCACATCTCATTCGGCTAAGTTCTTTAAAATCTCTTTACACTCAGATAGAATCATGGCCGTAGCTCCCCAGACAATCTCATTGCCAAAGGGAAAACTCTTCACTTTAATCGAAATGCCCGTTCCACTCATTTTCACCATTTTATCTTTCAGATTATTAGTTCTCACTAATTCCTTCAATGGAACTTCAATACCTCTTTTCACTTCATCCGGGTCAAATCTCCAAGTGGGTTCTTGACTGATTAAGCCAGCGTAAGGATATACAATGAAATTGCTTGGCGGGATATACAATGGGGTCAGCGCTGAAATCAAGTCCTTTTCAGAGATCAATAGTCCTGATTCCTCATGAAGTTCGCGTAAGGCAGCCTGTTTCTCATTCTCACCAAGATTCAAACTTCCTCCTGGAAAACCAACTTGACCAGAATGCACTCCTGCGTACTCATGGCGCTTTAAAAGCAGAAAATGCCATTGCCCAGATTTTGGATAAAGCAAGAAAACAACGGCACTCACCCTCGTCTCTTTATTGCTTTCCAGCATCTCTTCTACACTAGGTCTTGGGTAGCTCATGACCAAATCATGTGCCGCAATTCCAGGTAAATCCCGTTTAAATGCGTTTTTCAATTCTGCTTCTTTCCACATCTGTGGGCAAATATCAGCTTCTGACCGCGGTCTTTAGCTAGAAATCAAGAAATTTGCACACATGCCGCCTATACATTTCATAGAAGGAACACAGGAATTCCCTGATGTGCGTTCAGCAGAACCTGAGGGTTTGCTGGCCTATGGCAGCGATATAAGCCCTAAAAGGTTACTGGCGGCCTATCCCCTGGGGATCTTTCCTTGGTATAACGAAGGACAGCCTGTACTTTGGTGGGCGCCTCATGAGCGCTGTGTGCTCTACCCTGCAAAAATGCATTGTTCTAAAAATCTGCGAAGAATCATTCGGCAGGGGCGTTTCGAGATACGCATGGATACTGTTTTTGACAATGTGGTGCAGTCTTGTGGCTATGTAGGAAAGAATCGTGATGAAGGTACCTGGCTGAATCAACAGCTGAAATCCTCTCTCTCTGTCCTTCATGACCAGGGCATTGCACATAGCATTGAGGCTTGGCGTGATGGAAAATTAGTGGGTGGTTTATATGGTGTAAGCATGGGCGGCATGTTCTTCGGGGAATCCATGTTCGCTGCTGAATCTGAAGCAAGTAAGGTATGCCTCTATCACTTGAGCCAATGGATGATAGCCCAAGGAATGGACCTCATCGACTGTCAGATACCTAATGATCATCTCATGAGTTTAGGAGCAGAAATGATGACGGAAGAGGAATTCTACCCCTTTCTTGAACAAAGCGTCAAGAAAAGAACATTAAATGGTATTTGGAATCCTTTGACAACGTAGATTCACCCCGTGCTAAATCGGCTATACATACAGAACTATGCCTTGATTCAAGAATTGGATTTGGACTTGAAAAAAGGCTTCACTGCCATTACAGGAGAGACTGGTTCAGGGAAATCTATTTTGTTGGGCGCACTGGGTTTGGTCTTAGGTGAACGTGCTGATATTCAGGTACTTTTCGATAAGGATATCAAATGTATTGTAGAGGCTGAATTCGATGTCCAAGACCTTGAATTGAAGGAGCTTTTCAAAAAACATGACCTTGATTATTTACCCGTAAGTACCTTACGAAGGGAGATTAATCCAGCTGGTCGATCTCGGGCCTTCGTGAATGACACTCCTGTGCAGCTTAGTGTGCTGCGCATCATGACCGAGTCTTTGGTCGACATCCATTCACAACATCAGACCTTACTTCTGGGCAATGATACCTTCCAGCTCGAGTTGCTTGATCATTTTGCCAACCATAAAAAGGAACTAATTACCTATAATTCATTGTACAGTTCATATCGGGCTAAGAAGAATGAGCTCAGGGAATTGAAGATTTTCATCCAGGAGAACAGCATTGACAAGGATTATTTGGAGTTTCAATTGCAAGAGTTAAATGAAATTCACCTGAGATCAGGCGAAGATGACCGTATGCGTGAAGAACTGGGCTTAAAGGAGCATGCAGAGGAGATTAAGGCGGTATTGAATCAAGCCATCACGCATCTAAGCTCAGAAAAAGGACTTTTAGATCAGCTCAATTCGCTTTCTCATCGCATACTGAGCATTTCCTCCCATACGAAAGGCCTTGACGAGCTTTCAGCTCGCCTAGAGAGTGTGAGATTAGAGCTTGAGGACATCAGCCAAACCGCGGAGGATTTGGAATCTCAAGTGGAAGTAGACCCAGAGCGTCAGCAGGTGCTAAATGATCAGTTAGATGCGCTTCAGCGACTACTCAGCAAACACCGTGTAGCCGATGTTGACGCCTTGATTCAGTTCAAAATAGAGGTAGAAGAGAAGCTCAAATCAGCTGATGAAGCGCATGCTAAATGCCTTGCATTAGAAGAAGAATCCAAGACAATAGAAGCATTGCTCAAGAAGAGTGCTGAAGCCCTTTCGACCGAACGCACTAAAGCGAAGCAGCGCTTGATTAAGGAAGTCTCATCCTACTTTGACGACCTCTCTTTATTCAATGCAAAAATAGATGTTGATGTATCGCAATCAGCTGACTATAAGATAACTGGATATGATGATGTAAATATTTTATTTAACGCTAATAAAGGCGGAAGATTAGAGCTATTGACCAAGGTAGCTTCGGGGGGAGAACTCTCCAGATTGATGCTGATTTTGAAGAGTCAATTGGCCAAAGCCAAGCGACTTCCTACGTTGATTTTCGATGAAATAGATACGGGAGTTTCAGGCGAGATAGCGTCTCAGATGGCAGCTATGCTCCGTGAAATGAGCGAAGGTCGTCAAGTGATTTCCATTACCCATCTTCCACAAGTAGCTGCTCGAGCTAGCCAGCATCTTAAAATCTCTAAGTCTGACACCAAAGAACGAAGCATCACTGATGTGGCATGCTTAGATGAAGATGGACGCATCCTGGAATTAGCAAAGATGCTCAGCGGCACTAAAGTCTCTGAGGCTTCAGTGGCTAATGCGAAAGATCTATTAAAGAACTAGGCTAGAATACGAGAAGGCATGCTGTATTCTCTATCTAAACTAGCTACCTATATTTGACCCAAACACTAAAAAGGACCTTATGGCCGAGAACTTATTGAAAGGAAAAAAAGGAATCATCTTCGGGGCGCTCAATGAGATGTCTATAGCGTGGCAGGTAGCTGAGAAAGCGAAGGAACAAGGCGCTGATTTAATCCTTACTAATGCTCCTATTGCAATGCGCATGGGAGAGATTAATACCTTGGCAAAGAAGCTAGACGCTCCTGTGATTGCAGCAGATGCAACGCGTGATGATGACTTGAATGCCCTATTTGAGCAAAGCATGACCCACTTTGGCGGAGGTGTAGATTTTGTATTACATTCCATAGGGATGTCACCTAACGTAAGAAAGGGATTCCCATACACCGCATCGAATCACGATTTCTATCTAAAAACACTAGACATTTCAGGACTTTCATTGCATAGGGTGCTTCAAGCGGCTTATGAGAGAGACGCAATCAATGAATGGGGATCAGTTGTAGGTTTGACCTATATCGCAGCTCAGCGTGTATTCCCTGATTATAATGACATGGCTGATGCTAAGAGCCTACTAGAGAGCATTGCTAGGAGTTTCGGATATCATTATGGAGTGAAGAAGAAAGTGCGCGTTAACACAATCTCTCAGTCCCCCACTATGACCACTGCTGGAAGCGGAGTAAAAGGATTTGACAAATTCGTGGCATACGCAGATGCGATGAGCCCTCTCGGAAATGCAGATGCTTCGGCCTGCGCTGATTACTGTGTCTCCCTCTTCAGTGACCACACACGTTATGTCACCATGCAGAATCTATTCCATGATGGAGGATTCTCCCTAACTGGAGTGAGCAACGCGGTGATGGATAAGTTCTCTGAGGAATAATCTTTTTAAGCTTTGAGGGGCTTGTTGCGGTAAGCGTAAGTGAAGAAGTTTACCCCGAATGTTCGCGAAGGATATGGAAGTTTGATTCAAATAAGATTCTTCTATACATTAATAATCAATTTCCTTGTTCTGAATGTCATTTTTTTCATTCAGATTGAATTGTGAATACTTCAAATAATCTTTAATTTGGAACTTTGAACTTTGATTGTGATATCTTGAATTTTAACTGAAAATGCAAGCCATAAAGGCCCTCATACAAAAGGAATTCCTGATTGATTACAAAGATCGGCAGGTGTGGATGAGCGTCTTCCTCTATGTCTTAGCAACCAACTATGTGGTTTATCAGTCTTTTCATAAGGTCAAAGATGCCGAAGTATGGAATGCCCTACTTTGGGTCATCATCTTGTTCGCGGCCTTTAATGTGATTTCGCGCAGTTATGACCAAGAAAGGGGAGATAGAGAAATCTACTTGTACACCTTGGCATCACCACAGCAAGTGATTTTGGCCAAAATGATGTATCACTCCATCTTCATGGTGTTAGTGACCTTTTTCTCCTTTCTCATTTATTCCTTTTTCCTTCCCTTTCCCTCAGCAATAGGCATGGATACGGGATTATATCTCATAGGATTAATAGGCGGAGCTATAGGACTTAGTACTACATTAGGTCTAGTAAGTGCAATAGCGTGGAAAACTAAAGGAGGTGCTGGAATGGTAGCGATCCTGGGGCTTCCTATAATCATCCCAATGCTCCTAGCTATCATCAGATACTCTGAAGGAGTGCTCAATGGAATGTCCTGGATGGTCCTAGATAGATATGCACATTCCCTCCTGCTCTTGATTGCATTAGGGGCCAGTCTAGGCTATATGCTATTTCCCTACATTTGGAAAGAGTGAAATGACCTTATCCTAGGTTATAACTCATTGACTAATAACGATTTGGAAAAACTTATTCGACAATCTTGGTGGAAGATTTCAGGCATCCTGGTCCTAGCTGGCGCCTTGCTCTTTGCCATGAAGACCCCATTATCACCGGGCATACTCAGCATTGAAAAAGTAGAACAGGCTGAACAGACACTCAGCTTCGAACTCATAGGTTATAACAGTCATTTTATGACAAGCAATGGCCTTCAGGTATGGATACAGAATGATGCGCACAGCTACTGTTCTAAAGATTTAGAAATCATCGATGATAGTCATCTCCTTATAGGAATAGATCTTCCTGAGATACTGCCTTCGAATCTGTTCAGCGTAGTCCTCAACGATGATATTGACGGTACCCTAGCAAGTCTTGATGGCATCTTTATCAAAGGAAACGTTGAACCAAGCGATGGCAATGGAAAGTGCTATGAGCAAGTCAAGTTGACGGAACACGGTTATTTCTCCATGCCTTATCGCACTATATTGTATGAGACCATCCGTAATCTAAACTTCCATGTTCCCATGTGGTTCGCGATGATCTTCCTTACACTATTCTCCTTCGTCACCGCTATTCTTTATTTGGTCAAATCAGATCCGCGCTATGATGACATGACTGTGGCTGCTATTCACGTAGCGATGCTCTTTGCCATCTGCGGTTTGAGTACGGGTGCCTTATGGGCTCGGTTCACTTGGGGCGCATTCTGGACTGATGATCCACAACTCAATGGCGCAGCTATCTCCACGCTGATTTACCTCGCTTATTTCATGTTGAGAAGAAGCGTGAATGACCCTGATAAAAGGGCGAGACTTTCAGCCGTCTATGCCATCTTCGCCTTTATAATGTTCTATGTGTTCTTGAAGGTAATTCCGAGTATGGCTGAGTTCTCCTTGCACCCAGATACCACTGATAATCCGAGTTTCAAGGACTATGACATTGAAGGAAAATTGAAAATCGTATTCAGAACTGCCACAGCCGGATGGATCATTCTTTCGTTCTGGATATTCAGCCTTAGATATCGTTTATTGACCATCGAAAGAAAACGCCTCGACCATGAATAAAATGCTCTTACTAATTTTTATGCTCTTTTTTTCTTTATTCATTTCCGCACAAGGAAATGTAATGGAGGAATACATGTACAGCTCAGGAAAAATATGGGTAGCGATAAGTGTTCTATTTCTAATCCTTTTACTGATTTTCATGTATCTATGGAAGATGGACAAGAAGATAGGTCGCATGGAAGATGAGTTCAATTCCTGACCAAACACTGATTAAATTATGAACTTTCTGATGGTTGAGGACAAAGAGAAGGCGGCCCAATTCAGTGAAAAGGGATTGAAAGAATCAGGATGTAAAGTGGATCTAGTTTTTGATGGAGTGTTAG
>CALFHF010000190.1 GCA_937875855.1 uncultured Flavobacteriales bacterium | reverse complement strand
GGTCAAGTTAGATATAGATGGTTTAGAAGCTCATCGTCCTCGCATGGTGCTGCATTATATCCAGGATCGCATGTTGAATCCTGACATCGTAATAGACATCTCAGCCTATATGGATAAGAAGATGGAAGCTATCATGGCCTTCAGCAGCCAGTTCTATGATCCTAAAAGCAAAGGACCAACTACTCCTATATCAAGCAAAGAATTCATCGAATTCGTGAGAGGTAGGGCCAGAGAGATGGGAAGATTGATAGGGGTGGAGTATGGTGAAGGATTCACCGTGGAGCGCGCTGTGGGTGTGAAAGACCTTACTCTACTTTCTTAGTCGGGTATGATTTTCATGTAGAATGAAACGAGTTTCTTGGCTTGCGTTTCCCAGGAGAGGTCGTGTTGGGCCTTAACTGCATTCCTTCGGAATTCCATTCTCGTAACTTCATCAGTTAGTATGTTCTGAAGCTCATCAGCCAAGGTGGAAGTTTGCCTGTCTTTCAAGGTAATTCCTGCGCCATATTGTCTCAAGATTCGTTTAGTCTCTGGCAAGTCTACCGCTATGACCATCATCCCTTTGGCTATATAATTGAAAAGCTTGTTCGCAGGGCCTCCGTACCTATTATTCGGGGTATCCGTATTCAGGATTAGTCCAATGGCGCCTCCTTGGAGATTCATAGCTAAGTCAGCATAAGCAACCCAACCCGTGACTTGGATAAAGTCCTGTAAGTCATGCTTCTTAATCATTCCATCAAAGTAAGTTTTCTCTTCTCCATTTAGTGTTCCTACTATACGGAAGTTGAAATCTACCTTGCGTTCTTTGAGCAGTACAAGGGAGTCCATCATCAGTTCTAATCCCCGGTTGAAGGGCAATGAACCTTCATGAATGATGAGAAGTTCCTCTTTTGACGGCAGTGTGTTGGCTTCTATTATTGAAGCATTGTAGATGACTTCAGAACTTGCTTTTGGATTCATTTTGGCCAAAGATTCAGCAGTCATAGAATTCGCTGCAATAAAATAGGGAAGACGTTCCATTTCCGAACTCATAGCTCGCTTGTCCTTCCAGTTTTTAAAGAAGAGGGATTCATGGGAGTCGAATAAGTGAGAAGCACCTGTTGCTTCTGACGCTTTCCTTGCAATCAAAAGACTTTGAGGTTCATGAGCTACATAGATATCCGCTTGTATAGCCTTAGCCTTGGCTATCATTTCAGCATAGAAAGGACCTAAACTGACTCTTTTCAAGACCTTATTCAAGAATGAAGAAGGCAAGCATACGGCATGGAACATAATTCCTAAATCATCTGCAGCAAGGATGTTCTTACCAGTCATGTCTTTAGGTATTCCGTCATGAGTTGCGGTGAGAATATGAACTTCAAATCCGGCACTGGCAAGGCTGCGCGCTTCTTTGAAATAGATTCGGTCATCCATGGCGCTATGTTGCACAGCGACCATGCATATCCGTTTCTTCTTGTTCATGGGGCCAAGATAGACTGTAAAAAGGAAAAGGAGAACCCATGATGAGTTCTCCTTTTTCCGACTTGATTTAAAGTGAAATTAGTGTCTTACTAGTATGCCTATGAACAGATTCTTACATCCGTTCCTTTGGCGTAATAGGTATATGTGCTTCGGACTTTATTCCTAGATGGTTTCAATTAAATACGGAAAGCGAGGAATCATTGGGCCTTCCTGAAAGCAGCTTATCAGAATAAATCTGTATCTTGACATAAAAATAATTCTAATCGCATTATGCCTACTATCTTTTTAATCCTTGCATTCATCTCTTTCCTAGTCTTCATCTCATTCTTCGTTGTGAAACAGCAATCTGCTGCGCTGATAGAGCGCTTTGGTAAGTTTCATAGTGTCCGTCATGCTGGTCTACAGATAAAAATCCCATTGATAGATAAGGTCTCAGGCAAAGTGAGCCTGAAGGTACAACAGCTCGATGTCCTTGTAGAGACTAAGACTAAAGATGACGTCTTTGTTCGTCTAAAGGTCTCGGTTCAGTTCCATGTGATGAAGGACAGTGTTTATGATGCATTCTATCGCTTGGAGAATCCTCATGATCAGGTAACTTCTTATGTTTTTGATACCATAAGAGCTGAGGTTCCTAAGATGAAATTGGATGATGTTTTTGAGCGTAAAGACGACATCGCGATAGCTATAAAGCGTGAGCTTTCTCAGGCTATGAAGGAATATGGGTATGATATCATCAAGGCTCTCGTTACAGATATTGATCCAGCGCAGGAAGTTAAGATTGCCATGAACCGTATCAATGCTGCAGAACGTGAAAAAGTGGCTGCGCAATACGAAGGAGATGCCGAACGAATCAAAATAGTAGAAAAAGCTAAAGCCGAAGCGGAAAGCAAGCGACTTCAAGGGCAAGGTATTGCCGATCAGCGAAGGGAGATTGCCAAAGGACTAGAGGACTCTGTTGAGGTCTTGAATAAAGCTGGAATTAATGCACAAGAAGCTTCCGCATTAATTGTGATTACTCAGCACTATGATACCTTACAGAACATGGGGGAGAATGCGAATAGCAACCTCATCATGCTGCCTAATTCTCCATCTACAGCCAGTGATATGATGACGCAGCTCATTGCTTCATTCACGGCCGTGCAGAAATCAAGTGGAGAGATACTACCCAAGAAAGGGAAATAAGACTAAATGAAAAAACCGGTCCTGCACGTGTGCGAGACCGGTTTCTTTTTTCAATGGGGTGGATGATGGGGCTTGAACCCACGACCCTCGGTACCACAAACCGATGCTCTAACCAACTGAGCTACAACCACCATATAAAATCATGTACTGCCCTATTTAAGCAGCGAAGCCATGTCTGTCCCTCTCAATGGTGAGTTACTCTGCAGCCTTTGTTTCCCTTTTTCTTTCAAAAGGGATGCAAATATAGTGCTATTCAGAAATCAAACGTAAGATTATGAACGTTTGTCCATAGGCATGTAATCCCTTTTAGTTGCTCCAACGTATACTTGACGAGGACGTCCTATAGGCTCTCTGTTCTCAATCATCTCTTTCCATTGGGCAATCCAGCCCGGGAGCCTTCCTATAGCGAACATAACCGTGAACATCTCTGTAGGCACTCCAAGAGCCCTATAGATGATACCAGAATAGAAATCTACATTGGGATAAAGTCCTCTTTCTACGAAATAAGGATCTTTCAAGGCTACTTCTTCCAATTTACGAGCAATATCAAGAACAGGATCATCGATTCCCATTTTATCCAAGACATTATCACATGCTTTCTTAATGATGGTTGCTCTAGGGTCAAAGTTCTTATAGACTCTGTGCCCGAATCCCATTAACCTGAAGCTGTCGTTCTTATCCTTCGCCTTGTCAATCCACTTCTGCATGTTCCCACCATCATTTCTGATCATCTCTAGCATTTCAATCACGGCCTGATTAGCTCCTCCATGAAGAGGGCCCCATAACGCAGCGATTCCGGCTGAGATAGCAGAGTACATATTGGCTTGTGATGAACCTACAATTCTCACAGTAGATGCAGAGCAATTCTGCTCATGATCAGCATGAAGTATAAGCAGCTTGTCCATAGCATCTGCCACTATAGGATCTACTTCATAATCCTCCACAGGAAGACCGAACATCATGTACAAGAAGTTATCTATGTAGCTGAGCTTATTGATTGGATACATAGTAGGCTGCCCCATCGCGAACTTATAGGCCATAGCAGCTAGCGTTGGCATCTTGGCTATTAAGCGATGCATAGTCAAGTCTATATCCTCCATAGGTCTGTTAGGATCCTGGCTATGCGGATAGAATGTAGAAAGAGAAGAAATCATAGTCGAAAGAATACCCATAGGATGTGCTCCTGTTGGGAATGCCTCGAAGAATCTCCTCATGTCTTCATGCACTAGCGTATGCCTTCCAACGCTGTTGCTGAAGTAATTAAGTTCTTTTGGGTTAGGAAGTTCACCGTAGATAAGAAGGTATGCTACTTCTATGAATGTTGACTTCTCAGCAAGTTGCTCTATTGGGTAACCACGATATCTGAGGATTCCTTTTTCTCCGTCTAGAAAGGTGATTGCACTTTTCGTGGATCCAGTGTTTTTAAAACCGAAGTCCAAAGTAATATGACCTGAATCGCTTCTAAGGCTAGAAATATCAATGGCTTTTTCATTCTCTGTTCCAGTAATGATAGGGCATACATATTCTTTGCCATCCAAGATGATCTTCGCAGTTTCACTCATAATCTTTATCAAATATTAAAAAGGGGGTCCAATAGAAAAGTCGCCCGAAGGCTCACAAAAATAAGAAAGAATATATGGAATTTTTACAGACAGCATGTATAAATAGCAATCCTTACTCTTTGAAGGAGGGCTTGAAGTTCGTTTGATATGCATCCCATTCTTCTTGAGTACTTACCTTCTTATAGTCATCTTGAGCAAAAAACTTGAGCATAAGTTCAATCTGAGTTGCGGTCTTGTATCCTGCATCACCGGTCAGAAAATTCAAATCCTCATCTAGATATACGATGGTGGGATAGGCGTTAACACGCATGTAACGCGCAAATTGATGAACGCCATTTCTTCCTTTTCGTGCAGGATCATAGTCAGGATTTTCAAAGGGCTGATTTTTAAATTGAATAGGGTCAGGAGATTCTGCATTGAACTTCACTGCGTAATAATTCGCATTGACAAATGAGATCACGTCTGCATTGGAAAATGTGTTTTTCATCATCATCTTACAGGGCCCACACCATTCGGTATAGACATCCATCATAATCTTACGGGGTTCATTCTTCATTAGTTCAGCGGCTTCTTCTACACTGATCCATTCTATTTGGCTCTGCTGCGCCTGAATAAGGAAAGGGGTGAGGATGAGGAGGAGACTGAGAATTTTCTTCATGATGTAAATATAAGGAAGGCTAAGTTCCAAGTTTCGTGCCGAGCTTATGAAAATTAAAAAAGGCCTCTTAATAAGAGGCCTTTTTTTAAATTTTCATTGAAAATGGATTACTCCACTCCGTGCATGAGTTTTTTAAGCGGTTTGTTGCAAAGAATGATTATCAGCGCCAAGCCCAGGCAGATGAAACCTATCTTGGTAAACACTTCAGTATAAGCTATAAGCCCTGCCTCTCCAGTAAGGTCTGCTCCTCCACCGTGACCTCCCATCAATGATGCGATAAACCCTCCAAGATAGTTGGCCATTGCAAAACTCAAGAACCAAGCTCCCATCGCTGTACCTGCAATCTTCGCTGGTGCTAGCTTGGTGACCATGGACAATCCGATAGGTGATAAGAATAACTCACCTGTGGTATGAAGTAGATAAAGAAAGACCAGTGTTAAAAGAGGAACTTGGAATTCTGCATTAGCATATTTCATTCCAAGAATTGTGATTAGAAATCCTAATCCAAGTTGAGCAATTCCAAAAGCAAATTTCAATGGAATACTTGGATTCTTGCCAATCTTGGCCAATTTCACCCACATCACTGAGAAAATAGATCCGAAAATGATGATGAAGAGTGGATTAAAGAACTGGGTCATGGATGCTGGCATTAACCATGAACCTACCATCCTGTCAACGCAGCGATCAGCAAATAAGGTCAATGATGTTCCTGCTTGCTCAAAGAAGGCCCAGAAGGTCACGTTAATCACCATGAAAATCAATAAGACAATCATCCTATCTCTCCATTTATTTTGAGAGACAGACGCAGCTTCTAATGCACCAGATGTGTCAGCTTCCTTGTCTTCAGCGATTCCCGCTTTAACCAATACTACGCCTATCATTACAAAGAGGAATACTAACAGCCAAGCAATCAAATAATTCTCTTGGATGAGAAGATAGCAAGCTGGAATCAGTAATAGAGAACCTAATGAGACCAATTGCACCCAATTCAGAGGCCCAAAAGCCTTTTTCCGTCCTAGCTCGGTAATATCTACACCAGGGGCCTTAGCATAAGTATCTCTCTTTACATAGAATATGAGTATTCCTAAAAGCATACCCAAACCGGCTAATCCGAATCCATAATGGAATCCATACGTCTCTCCAACATATGCAACCAGAGTAGTCGCACCAAGTGCTCCAAGATTTATTCCTATGTAGAAAATAGTGAATCCTGAATCTCTTCTAGGGTCATTTTCTTTGTAGAGTTTACCTACG
>CALFHF010000189.1 GCA_937875855.1 uncultured Flavobacteriales bacterium | reverse complement strand
TCGATATGGAAGTTCGTTCAGTAGTAGGAGTAGTAGAATGCCCAGCACCAGCTGCGGTAATCTGTGATAACTTCGATGACTATGCCGTAGGATCTTCTATCCATGATGGAGCAGCATATTGGGCACCTTGGCCTCCAGCAAGCACACCAAGCTTGGTGTCTGATGAACAAGCATTCTCTAACAGCAATAGCTTGAAAGTATCTGATGACAATTCAGAAGACAACCTTCTTCTGTTTGGAAATCAGACCACTGGTGTTTGGACCGTTAGCTGGATGATGTACATCCCAACAGGTAACTCAGCCTACTTCAATGTTCAGAATGCTGAAACACCAGGAACTTGGAATCTAGATGCATTCTTCAATGAAGTGAATGGATCACCAGGAGCTGGAACAATACAGCAAGATGCAGCAGCGGCTATCACTTTCCCACATGATGCGTGGTTCCCATTGACAATGACGTTCAACTTGAATACGAACCTATTGACTATGGATGTGGATGGAGCAGCAGTCTTGACTGCCTTTGCATACGCAGGAAACCTAGGGGCCATCAACTACTACTCTAACGGAGCAGCGAACACCTACTATGTAGATGACCTCGTATTTGATGGTAACCCAGATGTAGGATTGAGCGAGTACACCACAGGATTATTCCAGATTTCCCCTAACCCAACTGATGGAAACTTCACCGTAAAAGGAATGGAGAACATCAATTCAGTGGTGGTAAGAGATATCTTGGGAGCAACTGTTGCTAAAATCCAGACGCCTATGAGTCAGCAAGTGAACATTGACTTGAGCGGAATGGAAAGCGGAATGTACTTTGTAGAGATACAAGTAGGTGACGTAATCAACGTTCAGAGAGTGATCAAGCAGTAATTTGCGCTTAAGGAATTGGATTCCTGAAAAAAATAAAAAAGGCCATCCTGAAAAGGGTGGCCTTTTTTATTCTCTAAATTCTAACTTGACGAAATCTAGTATAGCATTACTCCTCCTCCACTTTGACCATCTTAATCCTAGGCCCTAGCTCTATAACTTCTAGCTCTTTTACTTTTCCTTCTTCAATCCGGAAGCGGAGCATTGTTCTTACATGATGAAAGCCATTGATTCCTGCAGCTCCTGGATTCATGTAAACCGCATCAATCTGTGGGTCCTTCATGACCTTACAGATATGAGAATGCCCACAGATGAAAATATCAGGACGGTCTATATACAGCTGCTGTCTCACCTTCATATCATAGCGCCCAGGTTTTCCTCCAATGTGCGTAATCCAGACTTTCATTCCTTCTATGGTGAAACGCTGATGTAATGGGAACTCAGCCCTAATCTTCGTTCCGTCTATATTTCCATAGACTGCACGAAGAGGAGCTATCTTTCTCAAGTCGTCTGTGACTCTGAGATTTCCTATATCTCCTGCATGCCATATCTCATCCATCCCTTGAAGATGATGAAGAATTCTGTCATCCAGATGTCCATGGGTGTCAGATAATAGGCCGATTCTTTTCACGCTTCTAAATTAAAGGCTTTCATCTTGCTATTTTTACGGCCCATGTCCCGATTCTTTGTAGAACTTTCTTATGCCGGAACTGCCTATCACGGCTGGCAGCGACAAATTACGGCCATCTCCGTCCAAGAAATCGTGGAAGATGGTTTGGCCAAAGTCCTTAGAACCGGTCGTATTACTGTGATGGGCTGCGGCCGCACAGACACTGGAGTTCATGCTTCCTCATACTTCATGCACCTGGATTTACCTGAGGAAACAGATATAGAACAACTCCGTTACAAGTGGAATCATTTCCTTCCAAGTGATATTTCGTTACATCGTTTTATTGCTGTGCATGATAAGGCACATGCGCGCTATGATGCAACTGCACGAGAATACCGTTATCATATTCATAGAGAGAAGGATAGCTTCAAGCTTCCCTATAGCTTTTACCTCTGGCGAGACTTGGACCTTGAAGCCATGCAGAAAGCAGCAGCATTACTCATAGGCACTAAGGACTTTAATGCCTTTGCGAGATCACATGGCAGTCAGAAGACTTCTATTTGTGATGTGAGGACAGCGCATTGGACAACAGATGGCCCATATTGGCAATTCACCATAGAAGCAGATCGCTTCCTTAGGAACATGGTACGTGCAGTAGTTGGGACTTTACTCCAAGTAGGAATGGGTAAACTGACCATAGAAGGATTCCAAAAAGTGATAGACAATAAAGACCGTAGACAAGCGGGTTCTTCTGCTCCTGCCAATGGGCTTTTCCTCAGCCGTATCGATTATCCCTATATTCAAGAACAATGGCGACAAGTGTAAGTGGAAAAGCATTCGATATGGCCGTGTTCAGAAAGATGATGGCCTTTGCGAAGCCATATCAGACGCGCCTGATTGGCACTACATTGCTTATCATAGTCTTGGCCATTCTTGGCCCCATACGTCCTTTTCTCATCGATAAAATGGTGCAAGGGCCAATCCGAAATGGAGATGGTCTTGGATTGATGTACTGGACGATTTTTATCATTGCCCTTTTAGTATTAGAATCTGTCATTCAATTCTATCAGACATATTCGGCTAATGCACTGGGTCAAAATGTGATTCTTGACATTCGCACGAAATTGTTCAAACACCTCACAGGATTCCGACTTAGGTATTTTGACAAGACGCCTATTGGCAGACTTGTCACACGAGCTGTTTCAGATATAGAGACCATATCAGAGGTCTTCTCCTCTGGTATCTTAATCATCTTCGGAGATTTACTGAAGCTCTTTATTGTAGTAGGGTTCATGTTCTATATGAACTGGAGATTTACGCTGATTATTCTTGCTCCTATTCCCCTGCTATTCATCGCCACACGTATTTTCAAAAAGTCCATAGAGGTCGCTTTTCGTAAGGTGAGGGCTGAGGTTGCACGATTGAACACCTTCGTTCAAGAACATATTCAAGGCATGTCCATCGTGCAAGTTTTCGGGAGGGAAAAAGAGGAGGAAAAACGATTTAAAGCTATTAATGCGGAGCACAGAAAAGCGCATATAGATTCTGTGTGGGCGTATTCCATCTTCTTCCCAGTTGTAGAGATTTTGAGCGCCATTTCTATGGCATTACTGGTGCTGTGGGGATTGAAAGCTGTTAGTCAAGAGGGGCAAGATTCCTATGAACTTATTGGTCAGGTATTAGCCTTTACCTTTTATATCAATATGCTTTATCGCCCTATAAGACAATTAGCTGATAGGTTCAATGTGTTGCAAATGGGCATGGTTGGCGCTGAGCGGGTTTTGGAAGTCTTAGCTACAGAAGCCAAGCTAGAAGGAACCGATTCTCGCTCTGATATGGCGCTCAGTGGGGATATCGAATTTAAAGATGTTTGGCTTGCCTATACAGATGAGGACTATGTGCTCAAGGGCATTGACTTCAAAGTAGAAAAAGGCCAAAACGTAGCTTTCGTAGGCTCCACAGGAGCCGGAAAGACAAGTATCATCAACCTGATTGGGCGCTTCTATGAATTCCAGCGAGGTGAAATTCTTCTCGATGGCGTGAATATTAGAGCTATTAATCCTGCGCATTTGCGCAGTCATCTTGCTGTTGTGCAACAAGATCTCTTTTTATACTCAGATACTGTAGCACGAAACATCACCTTAGGTAATCCAAAGATTAGCATGGAGGATGTAATTAAAGGTGCTAAAGCCGTGGGAGCTCATGAGTTCATCATGCGTTTACCGAAACAATACGAAACTCCTGTAGCCGAGCGCGGAAGATTGATTTCCGTTGGACAACGACAATTAATTGCATTCATTAGAGCTTACGTTCATCAACCAGATATCCTCATCCTTGACGAAGCCACGAGCAGCATAGACTCAGAAAGTGAATCCATGATTCAGCGTGCTCAAGAATTGATTACGGAAGGGCGCACATCCATTGTCATTGCTCATAGACTCTCCACGATTAAACGTGCTGATGCAATCTATGTCATGGACAAAGGGAAAATCGTAGAACAAGGACGACATGAAGAACTCCTAGAATCAGGAGGAAAGTACAAGCGTCTTTACGAACTACAGTTTAAGTAACCGCTAACTGATCACTCTTGCGCTTGGCTTTCAAATATTCTGCAGTCAGCCCTTTTCCCGTTTCCATATGTTCTTCTGGAGTACCTTGGAACATAAGCTCCCCTCCTTCCTTTCCTCCTCCTGGCCCTAAATCTATAACCCAATCAGCTGATTTCACCATGTCGAGATTGTGCTCGATGAGGATTACAGAATGTCCTTGTTCTATAAGCGCGTTCAGAGCTTTCAAGAGCTTGGATACATCATGGAAGTGAAGTCCGGTTGTTGGTTCATCGAAGATGAAGAGGCTCCGATCCTGGGTGTTTCTTTTAATTAAAAAGAAAGCCAATTTCACTCGTTGTGCCTCACCACCACTCAACGTACTTGAAGACTGTCCAAGGCCCACGTATCCAAGGCCCACATCTTGTAGGGGTAGAATCTTTTCGCGAATCTTAGCCGGAGCTCCCTTTTCTCCATCAAAGAACTCTACCGCTTCATCTATGGTCATTTGAAGAACATCAGCAATGTTCTTTCCATTATAAGTGACCTCAAGAATCTCATCTTTAAAGCGTTTTCCTTTACATCGCTCGCAGAGCAGTTTCACATCTGCCATGAACTGCATACCTATGCGTACTTCTCCTTCTCCTTCGCAGGTTTCGCATCGACCGCCCGGAACATTGAATGAGAAATGTGAAGGTTTATACCCTTGAGCAATAGCAATTCGCTGATCTGCGAATAAGGAGCGTATATCATCAAAGGCTTTCACATAAGTAGCCGGATTAGATCTAGAGGATCGCCCAATAGGGTCCTGATCTACCATTTCCACATTACGTATATGCGAAAAATCTCCATCCAAGAATTTATGTCCGCCTATCTGCGTGACCACTCCACCCACTAATCGGCTCATGGCTGGAAAGAGAATCTCCTTGACTAATGTAGTTTTTCCAGATCCGCTTACTCCTGTTACAGCCACCATCACTTCTAGCGGGAAATCGACATCAATACGCTGCAGATTATTCTCGAAAGCGCCCACTACTTGAAGGGACTTTTTCCACGTCCTTCGCTTTGCAGGCCATTCTATCTGACGCTCACCTCTTAAGTACTCTGCAGTGAGTCCAGTACCATTTGCATATAGCTCATCCGGACTTCCAGAAAAGATAAGTTCACCTCCATTCCTTCCCGCTTCAGGACCCATATCGATTACATGGTCTGCAGAACGAATAATGTCTTCATCATGCTCCACCACTATTACCGTGTTCCCCAAGTCCCTCAGGCCTTTCAAGACCTTTATCAGTCTTTCCGTGTCGTGAGAATGCAACCCTATACTGGGCTCATCCAAGATGTACAGGCTTCCTACCAAGCTACTTCCTAGAGATGTTGCAAGGTTTATGCGCTGAGATTCTCCTCCTGAGAGGGTATTGCTCATTCTTGAAAGCGTTAGATATCCCAATCCTACATTGACCAAATAATCTAACCTATTCTTAATCTCAATCAAAATACGTTCTGCCACCTTCACATCTTGCTTGGGCAATTTCAACGCATGAAAAAAGGCCTGAGATTCATTGACAGGCATATTGCCAAGCTCTGAAATGGAGGCTCCTCCAACTTTGACATAATTCGCATCCTTGCGTAATCTATTTCCATTACAATCTTGGCATGTGGTCTTCCCTCTATAGCGACTTAGCATAACGCGATACTGAATCTTATAGGACTTAGACTCTACGTATTTAAAAAAGGCATGAATACCGCCAAAATACTTGTTTCCATTCCAAAGTAATGCCAATTCTTCCTTAGTCAGGTCTTCAATAGAACGATGAATGGGGAAATCGAATTTATCTGCGTGTTTGACCAATTCTTGTTTCCATTCGCTCATGACCTCTCCTTTCCAGCACACTACGCCATCTTGGAAAACTGAAAGTCGCTTGTCTGGAATGACCAATTCAGCATCAATACCTATCACAGAACCGAATCCCTCACACACTTTACATGCGCCAAGAGGGTTATTGAAACTGAAAAAATGCACGGATGGACGCTCAAAGCTCATTCCATCTGCTTCAAAACGTATGTTGAACTCCTTCCAATCTCCTATATCACCTATTAAAAGGAGTCCTTCTCCCTCGAAAAAGGCTGTTTCCAAGGAATCCCCAATACGTGCTAGGTTTTCTTCGCTTTGTTCTGCAGTGAATCTATCAATGACCAGATATACTTCCTTGGCCTTCTCGTCCAGCACGACTTCATCTATACGTTTCACTTCACCATCCACGATAATACGGGCATAGCCTTGTTGATTGCGAATAGATAGGATGTCTTTCCATTTTCTAGTCTCCGTCTCGACAAGAGGAACGGCTACCATCAATCGAGCTTCTTCAGGTAGTTTGGAAATGTAATCTACTGCATCAGTAACCGTATCAGACTTAACTTCCTTCCCTGATAAAGGGCTGATGGTGTGCCCTACTCTTGCGAAGAGCAGTTTCATGTAGTCATAAATCTCCGTGCTAGTCCCTACTGTGGAACGGCTATTACGGGATATGACTTTCTGTTCAATGGCAATGGCTGGTGCGATTCCTTCTATAGAATCCACATCAGGTTTATCTAGACGTCCTAGGAACTGCCTTGCATAGGCTGAAAGGCTCTCCACATACCTGCGTTGACCCTCAGCATAGAGCGTATCAAAGGCCAAGGATGATTTACCACTTCCTGAGAGCCCTGTAACTACGGTTAGGCGATTACGTGGGATTGTAACGCTCACTGAACGTAGGTTGTGCACCCGAGCCCCTTTGATAATGATATCCTTCTTTCGCTTCTTCTTCTCTTCTGGCACGGTGCTTGTGACTTTTAGCATAAGTTAACAGGCGAAATTACAGAAACATTGACAGCGCAACAGCTAAGTATTACCTTTGCTTGTATAGGTTAAGAAATTTCTACCTGTAAGGCAATAAGAATAAAATACGTGCGTTTACCATCTAGGCAAACCGTACACACGATTAAAAAACAAGCAGCTATAAGAGGATCTCTACTTTTTTAAGGATTACATCATTAATTAAAAAGAGGTCATTATGCGCGCTTCAGAATCGTCTGATCAGGAACTTATACGTTCCTATCTCTCAGGAAAAGATACCGCTTTCGAAGTTCTATTAGAACGTCACAAGAGCAAAGTTTACACTCATATTCTCATTAAAGTGAAGGATAGGGACTTGGCTAATGACATCTTCCAGGACACCTTCATTAAAGTGGTTAACACCCTCAAAGCAGGTAAGTATAATGAGGAAGGCAAGTTTCTTCCTTGGCTTATGCGCATTGCCCATAACCTTGTTATTGATCATTTTAGAAGGTCTAAGAAAATGCCTATGTCTAGGGAAACTGAGGAATTCAGCCCCTTTTCTATCATTTCCAATAATGAATTAGGTCAGGATGATGAGATGATCATTCAACAAATCCATCTAGATGTGCGTAAGCTCGTTAAGCTTCTTCCTAAAGAACAAAGAGAAGTGGTCATCATGAGGCATTATAATGAAATGAGTTTCAAGGAAATCGCTGAAGCCACTGACGTGAGCATCAACACGGCTCTAGGCCGCATGCGTTATGCCCTAATCAACATGCGCAAGATGGCTGATGAGCATAAAATGATCCTCAGCATGTATTGAACGAATTGGTTGTTTTGTTTGGTTTTAGTCTTATCCCGCTCCGGTGTTCTGGAGCGGGATTTTTTGTTCCCGTACAATATGGGACTACTTATAGCGTTCCTGATTTAGATTGAAAACCTTAAATCACGCATATGGCCCTTTTTACTATTGATGATCTTAATGAGATGCAAGCAGATACACATAGACTCCTGGGGGAGCACCTAGAACCTGCTATGCCTAACAAGAAATCCTTGGATACCATCCTTGCATACAGCCGCTCGTTGAGTGTGAAGGATACCCGTTCATTGGGGAAAATATTTATGAATATCAACTGATTCAAGCCTTTACTAGGCTTCCTTCAGTACTGATTTTCTACCGATTTTCTTCGTGATGACATCTTTCTGAATGTCCCATCCGCGTGCAGGGCAATACTCCCTACCGTAAAAGATAATCTGTAGGTGCAGTTTATTCCAAAGATGCTCTGGGAAGAGCCTTTTCGCGTCTTTCTCGGTCTGTGTTACGTTTTTCCCGTTGCTTAGATTCCAACGATACATAAGCCTATGGATATGCGTATCCACAGGAAATGCTGGAATTCCAAAGGCTTGACTCATAACCACACTGGCGGTTTTATGTCCTACTCCTGGCAGCCTTTCTAGGGCTGCCATATCAGCCGGAACCTCTCCGCCATGCTCCGCAAGCAGTATTTCTGACAATCCATGAATGGCCTTACTTTTCGCTGGAGATAAGCCACAAGGTCTGATGATTTCCTTTATCTCTTCTACCTCTAGCTTCACCATGGCCTGAGGCGTCTTGGCTCTTCTAAAAAGCGCAGGTGTAATCTGATTCACCTTCTTATCTGTGCACTGAGCCGAGAGCAATACCGCTATCAATAAAGTATAGGCGTTTTCATGATCCAGTGGAACTGGAACCTCAGGATAGAGTTTTTCCAAAGTCCCAATTAGAAAATCTACACGTTCTTGCTTGCTCATAATGTCTTCATATAATACCCGTCTTCCGATACTGCGTGTATGGGAATTCCTGGGGGCAATGCCTTTTTTATACGGGCAATGGTCTTCCCTCTTACTGTCCCGTCCAAGATAACCTGCTTCGCTTGAATCTTGCTGAAGATAGCCTCAGGATCTAATCCTCTATGCCAAGAAATCCAGAGGTAATCCATGGGAATAGCTTCTCCTTGCCACTGTTTCAACATCGCTTTATCCTTCACATGAATAAAAGTCTTTCCACGAAAACGGAAGCATTCATCTGTGAGGTATTCAAGGTGATTTGACCTTCCACTGGTGATGAATTCTGCTGGGCAAGCGTTGAGCCTATTCCAGTTATTCTGCAGGTGGAATTGCTGTCGGTCTTTGCTTTGAGCAAGCGTAGAATCACAGAAGAGAATATTCTGTTTTTCTCCTACTAAGTTGAATGCCGTTTGACCTCGCACATCATAGACTACGAGATGATCAAAGCGTTTCAGTTCATAGATTTCTTGGACTTGAACCAGCATGATCATCGCTAAAATGGCTATAGCCCATAACAAGGCGTTCGACCTTTTATAAACCCAATAAAAGACTAGAAAGAGGATGAATACATAGGTCAGCCATGTCTCTAGAATACCTATATCCAAGCCTTGAAGCAAGGATCCAGGAAGCGATTCTACCCATGCCACGGACAGATTGAGTAGCCAGATAGACCAGCCCAATGCCTTACCAATTACATATCCTATTCCGGGGATCCACCCTAGCGCGAAATAGGATACTCCGATATATAGGATGAGAAATGCAGCCGGAATCACCAAGAGATTGCTCAAGAGAAAATAGGTCGGAAACTGATGGAAATACAAGACGCCTAGCGGAAAAGTAGCAATCTGCGCAGCGATGGAAACACAAGTGATCTGCCATAGTTGATCCGGGATTTTCTTGGGAAAATATAGCAGCGCATAGATTTTCGGATGCAGATAAATGATGCCTATTACCGCAAGGTAAGAGAGCTGAAATCCTACTTCCATGATGTAATAAGGATTGAAAAGCAAGAGTAGGAATGCTGAGGAAGCAATAGTGTTATAGACATCGCTGTGACGATTTGACCCATGGGCGAGCGTTACTGCGGAGAACATGGTGGCTGCCCGCACCACCGAGGGGGAAAGCCCTGTCACGAAAGCATAAACCCAGAGCCCGATGATGACAGCTACACTTGACCAAATGATGCCTTTACGCCAGAATCCGGCCAGCTTGAAGAGCCCTTGCAAGATGAAATAGATGATCCCTACATGCAAGCCAGAAACGGCCAAGACATGCATGGCTCCCGCGCTCGCATAAGAACGTGAAAGCTCAGGCCCCAGCTCATCTTTCTTCCCCAATAACAAAGCAGCCGCAATAGCTTCTTCATCGCTGCTCATGCCTATGTTATCTATGCGACTGCGCAGGTATCTACGGCCTTGCTCGGCTATGGCTCGCAACCTCCATCTCTTGCCAATCGCGAGCCAAGAACTCTCTTTGATATAGGTCTGCTGATAGATGTCTTTGAACGTGAGGAAACGCTTGTAATTGAACTCCCCAGGATTGGCTGGTGCTAAGACTTCATTAAACTTGAAGGGCAGTACGAGGAGGTCGCCAATCTCCAATTCAGAAACGTCCTCCGCTTTTTGGACATAGGCCAAAAGCTTTCCTGAAGCCTCTTTCCAGTCTCCCTCTTCGCCTGTCTTTTCTACCTGAAGAACAAGCTTAAAACTCTTCGCTTTTTCCTGTGGCACTTCCACCACTTCAGCCATCAAGAAACGAGCTTCAGGGGCTTTACTGAAATGATCCTCTCGATCCAGATCTGTATGGAAATCTACGAGAACGATACCTAGGCCCATCAAAGTAATAAATACGCCTAGGCCCGTATACTTTTCCAAACGATAACGCCACTCAATGGAACTCACATATTGCAAGCCAAGCAATGCTCCGAATCCTGTAGCGAACAAAATCCAGCCGAGCGCCTCTGTCCAACCTAGAAATGCAGCGCAGAGGATTCCTGTTAGCAGACCTAGGATAAAACGGACAAAGGGAATTCGGGCCCAAGAAATGGATAACTCCTCCATGAGGGGAAGATATCTGAATTTTTATTAGGAGGAAGTGGTGAGTAGTGATTAGTGATTAGTGACCAAAAAACTACTGTCTAATCACTATTGCCTAGTGCCTCAAAATTCCGGATACAAATACTTCTTCTGACTGCTTGAAAAGGGTCTATAGAGATAATAGACTTCGTTCTCTTTTACTTGAATCTCGTTAGGATAGGGCTAGCGAAGTGTGATGGCCTCCTCGTTTTTTCCCGTTTGCTTAACAATGAGCTCCAACCAGCAGCGGCCTCCTGGTTTTTGGAAGAGCGCAAAGATATTTCCGTTCGACTCATCCATATACAATTGTTTGCTGAATTCATTGCCGATAACTTTTTCTGGCTGATGATAAGAGATAGCTACTGAATCTATGGGCTGGCTTTCTGCATTAAATGAGCACTGGATTTATGTGAAAGATTATTGCTACAAATGATGGTGGAGCTTTAGTCACGGGAAGAAAATCAGCAAATGGAATGTTTGAATACACTGCTTTCCTACTAAAATTAGATTCATTAGGAAATGAAGATTGGTTCAACTATTATGCCTACCAGTTCGGTGATGAACACCTCAGCGAGCCCTTTGAAGTAGAGCAAACATCTGATGGTGGTTATTTAGTTGCAGGGCAGTATATTGACTGGAACACAGGCAGCTTACTTCCACGTGGCTGGCTCTTTAAAGTAGATGCATACGGTGATCTAGAATGGCAAGGATATGCGCCTGTGGGCATTGGGGAATTCAAGATTCAAGATTAGAGATCTGGCCTAATCCCAATAGCGGAACTGAGCTGAACATACGCTTCCCGCAAGAGGTGACGGTAGAGCGAATGATTATGACTGACGCATTGGGAAAATTTGAGGATTTGAAATTTCAAATTCTCTTCCGGCCTCTACCCCCTCATAATCATCACCAAGGACGGTTCGTTGTATTCAGCCAAATTCGAAATAGAATAATCTTCCCACAAATCTGAAACCTCAGAATCTTGAACCTTGAATCCCTCTATCCTCTTCCTAACTTTTTCTGAATCTCATTCAGCTTCATCAGCGCTTCTACGGGCGTAAGGGTGTTGATATCAAGATGTGCGATATCATGTCGGATACTCTCCAGAATAGGGTCATCTAATTGGAAGAAACTGAGCTGCATTTCTTCTTTGTTGCTCTTCATCTTCAACGGAGCTTCTTTATCACTTGAAGCGTTCTTATCATGACTTACTTCTAAGAAAGAAAGTACCTCTTCAGCGCGTTTCAACACTGAAGTAGGCATACCCGCCATACGTGCTACGTGTATCCCAAAACTATGCTCGCTTCCTCCTGGAATCAGCTTGCGCAAGAAGATTACTTTATGTTCTAATTCCTGCACAGAGACATTGAAATTCTTTACCCTAGAGAAATCCTTGCTCATCTGATTCAGCTCATGGTAATGCGTTGCAAAAAGTGTCTTTGCCTTAGCGGTAGGATGCTCGTGTATATACTCAGTCAGCGCCCAAGCGATGGAGATTCCATCATAGGTACTGGTGCCACGCCCTATTTCATCTAGTAAAACAAGACTGCGTGAAGAGAGATTATTCAAGATGCTTGCCGTCTCGTTCATCTCCACCATAAAGGTGGATTCCCCGCTGGAGATATTATCCGAAGCTCCTACACGGGTGAAAATCTTATCTACCATTCCCAGGCGTGCTTCTTCAGCTGGCACATAGCATCCCATCTGGGCAAGCAATACGATGAGCGCTGTCTGTCTCAGCAGCGCTGATTTACCAGACATATTAGGGCCTGTGATGATGATGACTTGCTGGGTTGTAGTGTCCAGAAATACGTCATTTTTAACGTATTCCTCTCCCACGGGAAGGTTCAATTCTATCACAGGATGTCTTCCTCCTTTAATCTCTAATTCCTCGCCCTCCGTCATCTCTGGGCGGCAGTATGCATTCTTGATAGCCACCTTGGCAAAACACAGAAGGCAATCTAATTGTGCAAGAACTTGAGCGTCATGTTTTATAGGAACAATCTGCTCTGCAATGGCTTGAACTAGGCTGGAGTATATTTCTTGTTCCAGCTGCGCAATACGTGATTCAGCATTCAGAATCTTCTCCTCATATTCTTTTAATTCAGGAGTGATATAGCGCTCTGCTTGCACCAAGGTCTGCTTGCGGATCCACGTGCTAGGCACCTTTTCTTTATGCGCATGACGCACTTCTAAGTAATACCCAAATACATTATTATAGCTAATTTTCAAAGAAGTGATGCCCGTGTTTTTCACCTCACGTTCTTGAATCTCCATGAGCTTGTCCTTGCCTTTATAGGCTATGGCTCGGTACTCATCAAGCTCGGCATTGACTCCTTCATTGATCAATTCTCCTTTACCAATGACTGCTGGAGCTTCTTCGTTTAATTCCCTAGCTATGCGATCTTTTAAAAGCAAGCAGGGATTTAGCTGGTCGGCCAAAGTTTCAAGCCTGCCCACTTGAGTACTTGCAAGATATTCTTTGATTGCCGGAATGGCTTCCAAAGCTCTTCGAAGTTGATTCACTTCTCGGGGATTCACCTTCTGAACAACTGCCTTAGAAACCAATCTTTCCAAGTCTCCCACGGGCTTAATCAAGCTGCTCAATTTGGAAGCCCGCATTTGATCTTCATGTAGATAGGAAACGACATCCAAGCGTTCATTGATGCGCTCCATATCTCGCAACGGAAGCAGCATCCATTTCTTCAATAAGCGGCCACCCATAGGCGTTACCGAATGATCTAATACATCTATGAGGGCTTTGCCTCCGGGATGATTCGTGTAGAAAAGCTCTAGGTTCCTGACCGTAAATTGATCCATCCAGACATGCTCCTCGGATGTGATCCTAGACATAGTATTTACATGCTGAAGACGGTCATTCTGAGTCTCCCCTAAGTAATGTAAAATGGCTCCCGCTGCTGTGATTCCCGGGCTCATATCCTCTACTCCGAATCCTTTCAGGGAACTTGTGCTGAAATGTCTCTGAAGGCGTTCACGACTCACATCTTCATCGAAGACCCATGATTCAAGACCATAGAGATGGAACTCTTCCAAGTCTGAATTAGAGCCTTTACGCGCATCTCTGGAAATCAATATCTCTGAAGGATGAAGCCCTTGAAGGAGTTTCATCAAATAGGCATCAGAGCCTTCAGCCACAAGGAATTCTCCGGTGGATATATCCAACAATGAAAGTCCAGCTTGCTCGCCTTCTCTGTGCCAAGCTGCGAGGTAATTATTCTTGCGTTGTTCTAGGACTTGATCACTGAACGCAACACCAGGTGTGACAAGTTCAGTCACTCCTCTTTTTACGATTTTCTTGTCAGGACTCGCAGCTTCGAGCTGATCGCAAATGGCCACTCTGAATCCTGCCCGAACGAGTCTAGGTAAATACGTATCCAATGAATGATATGGAAAACCAGCCAAGTCTATGTACGCTGCTGCTCCATTTTTACGCTTGGTCAGCACTATGCCAAGGACATCAGAAGTGCGCACAGCGTCTTCTCCGAAAGTCTCATAAAAATCTCCTACTCGAAATAACAGCAAGGCATCAGGGTACTTGGATTTGATGCGATTGTATTGCTTCATGAGTGGAGTCTCTTTCTCCTTTCCTAATTTCTTGAATTTCTTAACGGGCGCCTCTTTTTCCATATTGAGCCGATAAAAGTACCCCCTGCCTTTTGGCCTTCCTAATCCTCAGCCCCCCAGTTGTTCACAAGCTATCTACATTCGCAGCATGAGAGAACTGATTATAGCGCTTGATGATATACGAAGCCATCATAACGTAGGCTCCATTTTTCGCTCTGCTGATGCCTTTGGTGTGAAGGAAATCATCTTAGGCGGAATCAGCCCTTGCCCTCCTCATAGGGACATTCAGAAGACCGCTTTGGGCGCCACTGAGAGTGTGCCTTGGCGTCAAGAGTTAGATCTGCTCAGTGAATTACAAGCCTTGAAATCAAAAGGTATTAAGCTTATCGCTGTGGAACAGACTGAGCATTCCATCCCTTTAACCGAGTTCAATCCATTGGATGAAAGCTATTGTGTTGTGCTAGGCAATGAAGTGAACGGAGTGAGCTCTGCTATCCTGGATATTTGCGATAAATGCATAGAAATCAAGCAAGTGGGAATCAAGAAGTCCCTAAATGTCAGTGTATGTGCGGGAATAGTGATCTTTCATTTGAAAAATGGCCTGTGATTAGATTTGCTCATGAATCTATATTGTCCTAACTTAGTCCATTAAACCCCTTCAAAGGTTTATGCCATTAACTCAATGAAACTGATACAAAGATCAATACTTATTTTGATCGTGCTGCTCGTGTGGCAGGAATCTGAGGCCCAATTCTATAAGAATCAGGGGTACTGGAGAAAGAACCGCACACAGTTGATAGGAGGCTTAGGTGCCTCTAATTTCCTTGGAGAACTTGGAGGAAGGAACCAAATAGGTTCTGATTTCATCTGGGACTTGGAAATGAAACAATTCAAGCCTGCTCTTACTATTGGTATTAAGTATGCGGTAACAAACAAAGTTGCCATACGCGGCCAATTAAGCTATGCTATGCTAGCAGGAGATGATGCCCTAACTGCAGAAATGTTCCGCAGTAACAGAAATATCAACTTTAGATCCCATGCTTGGGAATTGGCTGGCGTGTGCGAAGTAATCATGCATCAAGTGCGCCCCGGGCATAAATACAATCTTACTGGTGTTAAAGGAACAAAGCCTCGGGCGGCTAACATTTATGCTTTTGCTGGTATAGGTTTATTGAAATTCAATCCTCAAGGATATTTTGACGGTAATTGGTACGATTTAAAGCCACTGGGAACTGAAGGTCAGAATCTCGGAGGTGCTGAATCGTATTCCCTATATACTATTGTTATCCCCATGGGTCTTGGATATAGATTTCAATTGAAAACCCCAAATGTTATGGTGGGCTTCGAGATTGGGCATAGACTGACGTTCACTGATTATCTAGATGATGTGAGTACGGTGTATTATGACAATGCTCAATTGGCCGATCAACCAGGATTCACTACTGAAGAGAATTTATTAGCTGCATATTTCGCTGATCCTAGTTTAGGTTATTATGTTGAAGATGGCAATACTGTCCCCTTAAATTCTACCGGAACTGGCACCCAAAGAGGAGATAGCGAGGACAATGACGCATATCTATTTGCTCAAGTGACCATGTCTTACAAACTAGGAAAGAGCGTTTATCGCAAGAAATCTTCTGCTAAGCGTAAAGGAAGAAAAGTGGTCTTCTAAGAAGAACGAACGTATTGAAAAAAGAAAAGCCCCACTCCTACATGGAATGGGGCTTTTCTTTTACTCTTTAATAGCTTAACGGAAGTGCTTACCAGGATAATAGGCCATCTGACCTAATTGCTCCTCTATTCTCAGCAACTGATTGTACTTAGCAACACGATCAGATCTACTCAATGAACCTGTTTTGATTTGACCTGTATTTAACGCTACCGCAAGATCAGATATAGTGGTGTCTTCAGTCTCTCCTGATCTATGGCTCATCACGCTGGAATAGCTATGCCTCTTGGCTAGATTCACTGCATCAATGGTCTCTGTCAAAGTTCCAATTTGATTCACTTTGATTAAAATAGAATTGGCAGCTCCAGTTTCTATTCCTTTGGCCAATCTTAACGTATTCGTCACGAAAAGATCATCTCCTACTATCTGCACCCGATCTCCTATTGCATCCGTAAGATTCGTCCATCCTTCCCAATCATTCTCATCTAGGCCATCTTCTATGGAAATGATTGGATACTTATCTGCCCAACTTTTCCAGAAATCGACCATCTCAACGCTCGTTAATTCATCACCAGTCGATGCCAGTATATACTTCTTCTTCTTCTTGTCATAGAACTCACTGCTAGCGGCATCCAATGCTATCAAGATGTCCTCGTTAGGCTTATACCCCGCCTTCTCTACCGCCTGAAGTACAATTTCAATCGCTTCTGCATTCGACCCCAAATCAGGTGCAAAACCCCCTTCATCACCTACATTAGTTGAGTGCCCTTTAGACTTTAAAACGGCCTTCAAAGAATGGAAGATCTCAGCTCCCATGCGAAGTGCTTCTGAGAACGTGGCAGCACCCACCGGCATCACCATAAATTCTTGAATGTCAATCTTATTGTCAGCATGGGAACCTCCATTGAGGATGTTCATCATAGGAACAGGAAGTGTATTAGCACTGACTCCACCAATGTATCTGTATAGAGGCTGTCCAGTAACCTGTGCAGCAGCATGAGCCACGGCCATAGAAACTCCTAGGATAGCATTGGCGCCAAGTAGGGCTTTGTTCTCTGTTCCATCCATGCCAATCATGGCCTTGTCAATAAGATTTTGATCAAGGACATGGGCGCCTTTCAGTTGCTCATTTAAGGTAGTGTTGACATTCTGTATGGCCTTGTTTACTCCTTTTCCATGATACAATCCCATATCGCCATCACGCAATTCTACTGCTTCATACATACCTGTTGAAGCTCCTGATGGAACTGCGGCTCTTCCCATGACGCCTGTATTGGTGGTCACTTCTACCTCAACGGTCGGATTACCTCTTGAATCGAGGATTTGCCTTGCCTTAATATTGGCTATATAACTCATATTTATTTTTCTATTGAGATAGTGTTCTTCGTATGCTCAGTAATTTTCCCGACAAAGTCATCGAACAAATAGCGTGAGTCATGAGGCCCAGGACTGGCTTCAGGGTGGTATTGAACACAGAATACAGAACGATCTTTCAATCGTATGCCCGCTATAGAGTCATCATTCAGATGTCTATGTGTAATCTCTATGTTCGGATTTGACTTCAGCGAATCTTCATCTACTACAAATCCGTGATTTTGGGATGTCACTTCTGCTTTTCCTGTAATAAGGTTGAGTACAGGATGATTTATTCCTCTGTGTCCATGATGCATTTTCTTCGTACTAAGGCCTTGACTTAAGGCGATCACTTGATGTCCAAGACATATTCCAAAAACAGGGAGACCAGAATCCACTAGCTTTTTTACTTGCTCTATGGTATCTTTCATTGCCGATGGATCACCGGGTCCATTGGATAGCATGATTCCTTGGGCATCACTGCTCAAGATTTCTTCTGCTTTAGTCCGCAGCGGATAAGTAGTCACTTGACATCCTCTCTCTATAAGACAGCGAATGATGTTCTCCTTTACACCTAGATCCAGCAAGGCGACCTTGTATCCCCCTGATCCATGCACTTCTTTTTTAACCGCACTTACCTTACTAGAAAGTTCGAGTCCCTCCATTGAAGGTACTTTGGATAGTCGCTCTTTCAGTCTTTCAATATCAATTTCCTCAGAAGAGATTATAGCATTCATAACACCACTATCCCTGATGTGTCTTACAAGAGATCGAGTATCCAAGTCTGATATTCCAACAATCTTATTCTTTTCCAAATACTCCTGTAAGCCTAAACCAGCATCAACTCTTGAGTATGTCTTAGAGAACTTCTTCACTACCAAGCCGGAAATCTTAATACCTTCTGATTCAACTTCGTCATTATGGACTCCGTAATTTCCGATATGACTGGTGTTCATTACCAAGACCTGGCCGTAATACGATGGGTCTGTGAAAATTTCTTGATACCCAGTCATCCCTGTATTAAAGGCAATCTCACCTGTTGTGGTTCCCACAGCTCCTATGGAAATTCCTTTGTAGACTGTCCCGTCTTGGAGTAAAAGCACTGCTTCTTTCATCGCTTGCAAAATTGGTCAAAAAAAAGGGTGGCCTTGACCGGACCACCCTTTAGATTTTTCACAACTGTTAATATAATTAAGGTTTCGCGTCCTCAGGTGCATCTTCAGAAGCTTCGTTTCCTTCAGTGTTTCCTTCAGCGAGGTCATCTTTTGCTTCCTCTGCTTTCTCGGTGGCCTTGCTTGTCTCTGCTTTTGCTTTGCTGCTCCCATCAGATGCGGCTTTATCAGCTACACCCTCAGTCGCTTCATCACCATCAGACTTCTTCTTTCCACCTCTACGGCTCTTTTTCTTTTTCACTTCACCGCTAGTGTAGATCTCGTTGTAATCCACAAGTTCAATCATACACATCTCTGCATTATCTCCAAGTCTGTTTCCAGTTTTGAT
>CALFHF010000188.1 GCA_937875855.1 uncultured Flavobacteriales bacterium | reverse complement strand
AAAGTGGACGCTAAAAAATAGATCATTCACTGCTCATGCTTCATTGAAAAAGTCATAACGAACACAAAAAAACCTTCTATCATGAGATCTTTTATATTCACTATGCTCTTTACAGTTTCTCTGATTCTACTTAGCGCCCAGGGGCATGAACCTGATTATACGTGTCATGGAAAGCATCAACTAGTTCCTACGCGTTCCTTGAGCCTAGATGAGCAGCGTATGATGGATGATAGCAATGCTCGCAGCGACACCTTTGACATTCAACACTATGAAATTCATATAGACATAACTGATTATTTCGGTCAGACTATTAACTGTCACGCGACCATTGAGATTAAACCGCTCATGGATGGAGAAGAGGACATTAGACTTGACTTGAAAGACCTATTTATCGACTCTATTTATGTGGATGGATCACCGAGTACATTCACACATATAGGAGAAGTATTAGAGATAGCATTACAAGAAAGTACCGTTACTAATGAATCATTCTTTCTTGACGTATGGTATCAAGGACATCCTTACCAAGATCCACAATGGGGAGGTTTCTATTTCGAGAATAATTACATCTATAATCTCGGGATAGGACTGAGTACCATTCCCCCTAATTTCGGGAGGGTTTGGTATCCTTGTTTTGACACGTTTGTTGAGCGTGCGACTTATGATTGGCATGTGACCAGTGCGAATGGAATGGTTCCTCATTGCCAAGGAGAATTGATTTCTGAGCTTCAATTAGAAGGGGATACGATTAGCAGACATTACGCGCTAGACATTCCTATTCCCACGTATCTTTCAGCCATAGCTGCTGCTAACTATGTGAGTATAGAATATGACCACCAAGGAGCGTATGGGGCCATCCCTGTGAAGCTACATGCGAAGAGTGGCCAAGAGACAGCCATGGAGACTAGATTCGCAAATCTGCCTGCAGCCATTGATGCCTTGGAGTATTGGTTTGGGCCCTACATTTGGAATAAAGTAGGCTATGTGATGACCACAGTGGGAGCCATGGAACATGCAACCAATATCGCCTATCCACAGAGTATGATGTCCCAAACCGGAGCTTCAAATGAAGGCCTTTTCACTCATGAATTAGGACATCTTTGGTGGGGTGATATGGTTTCTCCTGAAATACGAAATCACATGTGGCTCAAGGAAGGAAACGCAGAGTACAGTCAGCACCTTATGCGTGAGTGGTTAAGTGGAGAAGAAGAATTCAAAGCGGAAGTAAAAGACAACCACCTGTATGTGCTAGAAACCGCAGACTATAATGATGGCGGATTCTATGCATTATCTCCTATTCCTGATGAAATTATCTATGGCAGAACCACCTATTATAAAGGCGCTTCTGTAGTCCATAATCTAAGGGGATACATGGGTGATTCTTTGTTCAGAGTGGGGATGCAAGCGGTCCTAGACACTTTTTATCTCAGCTACATGAATCCTGAAGATTTCAAAGGAGTACTCTCAGGAAGCACGGGTGTTGACTTGACTGATTTCTTCAATGACCAAGTCTATTCCCCTGGCTTCAGCACGTTCGTTTTAGACTCTATGGAAACTACCGAAATAGGTGGAGGCCAGTATTCTCATCATCTCTATCTCCAGCAGAAATTAAGGGCATGTCCAAGCCATTATTCCAATGTCCCCTTGGATATAAGTTTCATGGATTCTAATTGGATTAAGCATAAACAAACTATAAGCGCTTCAGGTCAATATGCCGAGGTAGTTCTCATCACTGATTTCAATCCACTCATGACCATCTTGAATGGAGAGAACAAACTCAATCAGGCTCGCATGGACTATGAAAGTATCCTCACAGAGACCACGAATACTATCACCCTTCCTTGGGTTGAATTCAAGTTGAAAGTGGAGGAAATTAATGAAGGAGATTCAGCCTTTTTCCGCGGAGAACATCACTGGGTAGCTCCTGATACATATAGTATTGGAGGAGACATTATAGAACTCACTAATGGTCATTACTTCACGGTAGGAGGAGAATGGCCTGAAGGCATGAGACTTACAGGCCGCTTCGATTATGTGGGTGTTTTCCCGCATCATTTCGATTATGATTTAGTGAATTCTGGATCAGAGGAAAGCATTGGACTAGTGTATAGACCTGATGCCTCAGAACCTTGGGAAATATATCCATACACATCCATGACAGGAGTGGGCGGAAGCAATGGAACTGCAAAAGCAGATAGCCTCATGAAGGGAGACTATACCTTCGCCAGATTGGAATCAACGGTAGGGATTAAAGATGCAGAAAATATAGCGTTTAGCATATTTCCAAATCCGGTTCGTGATGAATTCGCTCTTAGCTCGACTTTGAAAGGCATTTATATGCTAGAAATCATGGACCCTATGGGTCAAGTAATTCAAAAGAATCGCGTGATGTTCTCGGAAGGCGGTAATACTATCCTCTCTTTGAAGAACAAAGCCGTTGGAATGTATCTGATACGATTGACTTCAGAGGAAAACGGAGAAGAAGTTATCCTTAATGTCTTGAAGGAGTGACTTGAGATGGAATGCAAATCGAATTTCGCGCTGTTTTAAACTCATCTATCCCTTTCGTCTTGCGTGCTTCTGTACTTTTAACTATCTCCTTTGCCGTTTTTCTATGATCATACTTCCTTAACCACGCTCTAGCTGAAATCTCATCGTAAAAAACTTCTTCAGGAAAACCATTGCTCGGTATAATCATCATGATAAGTCTCATCATAGCTCTTAAGAAAGATTTATCTATTACAATAGCATTGGTTGTATAGAAAGATATGGTAGAAAATTCGCGTATTTAACTCTTGGCCTCTTTGGTCAATAT
This sequence comes from uncultured Flavobacteriales bacterium, assembly GCA_937875855.1. Taxonomy (GTDB): domain Bacteria; phylum Bacteroidota; class Bacteroidia; order Flavobacteriales_D; family JABDKJ01; genus JABDLZ01. Next base: position 8,968 of record CALFHF010000188.1, on the reverse strand, counting down.
CACCCTGTCTGAGATGGCAGTTATCACAGGATAAGGACCTCCTAATATTTTCTCCAACACGTTGCTAGCCTCTATATAATCCTTGGCGTATGTCAGATCAACTGTCACATTAGGACGCACGTTGAAATTAACTATACCCTCATCAAGTAAGAAAACATCGAAAATCCGTGTTTCTACCAGAACATTTTTATTCTTGAAGCTCATGATATTACTATGGTAAGAAATTCATTTCTACCAATTAAATCTTCACTCTGTCAAGTAGTTCTGAGAAACGTTTAAAGATCTACTAAAATTCAGTCTTCAAAATATTACCAATTCCTCTCTCTAGGTCAGAGTCATACATTCAGTCGTACTTTTTCTGTCCAATTAGTTCGACTCTTCAATTAACTCAGCAGGACACACCTTAGGGTCAGTCCATGCCTAATTCACTTCCGCAATCCATTTTATACCCTTTTCTAAACTAGGGAACCCCTCTTTCGAATGTTTGTCTTGATTAACTAAAGTCAATAGAAGATTCATCATTCTCTGAACGATATTTTTTCTCCACAATCACGACATTAGAGAGCATGAATCTATCTTAATCTTTAAAATCACGCATGAAATTACTCCCCTCCTAATCAATCATGATTATTCCCGTAACAGAGGTCATGGTAGGAAATTTACCCCTATAAATCATTCTTTCGGATAAGCCCACCTATCCTCTGAAAGAGGTCAAACATACGGGGCTGATATACAAGTGTTTTGTCACAATAATGATGTGAAAAATGATTCATGTTCAAAACATGAACATGGCTTTATAAGAGTACATTCGGTCCATGAATTGAACGAACGCGTTCTTGGAAACCGACCATTTCCAACTCCCTTTGTCCACATACACTAAGTTATCCTATGTGGACTTTTACGTCAGATTAGATCCTTTTGTTGAGATTCTGCTGCGAACATTGATCTTTAGAGATTATCGGAAAACAGATAAAACAGACTTGGTTTTTCATTTGAGTAAGCAAACGACCCCTAACCAGAAACGTTATGATGTGTCATGTTCAATTTTAAAAAGTCCCCAGATTCCCTTGTACTCATTTCAGGGATCCTTATTCTCTTCACTATTTTGACTTGGCTTATTCCCGCAGGAGAATTTCTGCGTGAAGAAGTGAATGGACGCATATTGGTCGTTCCAGGAACCTATCAGGAAACAATAAGTTCAGGGCAGAACATCTTTGACTTATTGATGTCTCCTTTCAGAGGATTTGAAGCAGCCGCTGAGATCATTGCATTCGTGCTTTTAGTAGGAGGCGCATTCCAGATGCTTACCAGCACTGGGGCTATAGATGCAGGCTTATTTAAGATCCTTGAAATCGCTAAAAAGAACCCAGCTTCGCGTTCATGGATTATTGTGGTATTGATGTCCATTTTTTCGCTAGGAGGAATGTCCTTTGGCATGAGTGAAGAAACCCTGGTATTTGTGCTCATCACTTTACCACTTGCCCGAAGTATGGGGTATGATGCCATTGTTGGAGTAGCCATTCCTTTCGTTGGAGCAGGAATGGGATTCGCGGGTGCGGCATTCAATCCGTTCACGGTAGGTATCGCACAAGGAATCGCTGAGTTACCCCTCTTCAGTGGATTTGAATACCGCCTGTTGGTCTGGGTAGGATATACATTGATAGGCATCTTGTTCACGTTGTACTATGCTCGTGGGTTAGACAAAGGAAAATTTCAACCTTTCTGGCCAGAGAAAAGCATTGTCACAACCGTGGAGGTTATTCCACTTAATTTTAGAAGGAAGTTGATCCTCCTCCTTTTCGGATTGTCATTGGTCATGGTCATGGTAGGAGCAGTGAATTACGACTGGTACATTCCTGAAATTTGTGCCCTCTTTGTCACCTTAGGAATCTTGTCAAGTATCGTTGGAAAACGAGGTGCCAATGAAAGCATAGATTCCTTTTATGAAGGCGCTAAAATGCTCTTGCCAGCAGCTCTAGTGATTGCCCTGTCGAATGCAGTGCTCGTAATTGCAACTGAAGGGCATATCATAGATACCATGCTCTATTCCCTCTCAGGAATTATGGATGGATTCCCTAAAGTGGTCTCCGTAGAGCTTATGTTTCTCGTTCAAGGATTCATTAATTTCTTTATTCCATCAGGCTCAGGACAGGCAGCTATCACCATGCCGGTAATGACTCCTTTAGCTGACTTATTGGGAATTAGCAGACAGACTGCCGTCCTAGCCTATCAGTTCGGTGATGGTCTCTTTAATCTAATCATCCCAACCAGCGGAGTGACCATGGGTATTTTGTCCATTGCAGGCATTCCATATATGGTTTGGATGAAGTGGATATGGAAGATGTTCCTGATCGCTGTCCTAGCATCTATGATTTTCTTAGCGCTCCCGGTTACAGTGTTTACTTGGTGAAAGCTATCCTTTTCATTTTGTTAGTTCTTGTTGATTTTTAGTCAAAGTGAAGCGTGCTTATTATGACCTTTGCACTGGTTATGAGAGAGCTTTTAGTTGAAAATCCCCTGGTCCTTCTTTTTGTTGTGGCCGCTTTGGGCTATTTGATAGGTAATATCCGCATTGCAGGGTTTTCCTTGGGAGTGGCAGCAGTGCTATTTACAGGGCTTTTCATAGGAGCACTAGATCCTCGTTTTTCCATTCCTGACGTCATTCTACAGTTGGGCTTGGCTATCTATGTGTATTCCGTTGGCTTAAGCTCAGGTCCAGCCTTCTTCGAGATGTACCGCAAGCATGGCCTGAAGGATTTCGGTTTTATCATTCTCACCCTCCTGTTCACGGGCGTTATCACCGCATTTCTATGGTTTTTAATGGACCTTACCGCTGCCAATGCCACGGGTATCTATGCAGGAAGCACAACGAACACCGCAGCACTCGCAGGACTGCTTGACTATATAGATGGAAATTTTAAAAGCGCAGCAGCCAAGGCCTTGGCTGAGCAGGCGGTAATAGGCTATAGCTTCTCTTATCCCATGGGTGTTCTAGGCAGTATGATCGCTATCGTATTGGTGCAAAAGCGACTAAAGATAGATTTCAAGGAAGAGACTAGAAAGTGGCGCAACACCTATCCACTAGATGAAGTATTGAGCTCATGTGCTGTAGAAGTGCTGAATGAAGATGTCTGTGAGAAACCTCTTCGTGATATCATGATAGGCAAGGACTGGAATGTGAATTTCGGGAGGATCTTACATGAAGGAAGACTGAACCTCATCAACTGGAGTACAGAATTCAAGCTGGGTGACAAGGTGATTCTAGTAGGAAGTGAAGATGATCTGGAGACCGTCATTCAGACCTTTGGGCGCAGGGTGAAAATGCCCCATACCAAGGATCATAAGGCCTTTGATACCCGTATGATCTTTGTTTCCAATGAACTCATGGCCGGAAAAACCATTGCCTCCTTGAACTTGGATGAGCGCTTCAATGCCATCATCACCCGAATACGCAGGGGAGATGTGGAGATGCTTGCCAAAGCTGATACGGTATTGGAACTGGGAGACCGTATTCGATTCATGGCCAGGAGAAAGGACCTCAAAGAACTTTCAGAACTTTTTGGCGATTCGTACCATCAATCGAGCAAAGTGAATCTCTTCAGTTTCGGAATAGGAATGGGGCTCGGTCTACTCTTGGGGAATGTGACCATAGACCTAAGTCCTGATATCTCTTTTAAACTCGGATATGCTGGTGGGCCATTGATCGTGGGCCTCTTATTGGGAGGGCTCCGCAGAACGGGACAGGTGCTTTGGTCCCTGCCTTATGGTGCCAATGTGACCTTACAACAGATAGGCCTCATCTTACTCTTAGCCTCGCTTGGAATCAAATCAGGAAGTGCCTTGGTGACCAGCCTGAGTATGGAGGGATTATGGATTGTTTTGGCCTCAGCGGTAATCAGTATTACCTCAGCCGCAACGACATTATATGTAGGATATAAAGTGATGAAAAAGCCCTTTGGATTGCTCATGGGTATGGTGGCTAATCAGCCTGCCATCTTGGACTTCGCCTTAGAAAGAGGAGGGAACAGATTGCCCATGTTCGGGTTCACTATGATTTTCCCCATAGCGCTGATTTTAAAGATCATCATCGCTCAGATGCTGTTCATTTTCTTGAATTGAAGAGCCTCTCGCAGGGTCATATGACATGAAGAGAAATCTTGAAACCCTAGCCTTTCTATTTCGTATAAGAAGAGCCGAAAGGCTTTATCTGTACCTGTGAAATATTATCTGAGTATCATCTTATTGAGTTTTACACTTTCTGGTCTATTTGGCCAGGAAGGGCCAATATGGTTGGACCAGCACCTCAAGCCCTGCAAAAAGAATAATGGCTTACTCTATATGAAGGTGGCCCAGAGCACTGGCGCATATGAACTGGAGGTCATGGACAAGAGCCATAATAAGATTATGAAAGGCCAAAGCCTAGATCCAAAAGGGACCGTATGGAATGGAAACTTCGAATTCTATCATCCTGATGGAAATATAGAAAGCCGAGGATTATATCAAGAAGGTGCCAAAGTAGGTGTTTGGGAGCGTTTTGATTCAAAAGGAAATCAGCTTGCAGAGCGTATGTACGCTGCCTTTGACCATAAGAGCATGGCCTATTTCTATGTGGATCAAATGCCAGTATATAGAGGTGGAGAAAAAAAATTCCAAGAATTTTTGAAACTTTCTTGGAAAGAGATCGTAAACGACAATGTATTCCTTGAAAAGGAAGGGCCATTAGAGCTTTCCTTTATAGTAACTGAAAAGGGTTCTGTAGTGAGTCCTAGGTTTACTCAAGGTGTATCAGCGGAATGGGATGCAAAAGCATTGAACCTACTGACCGTGATTCCTGATTGGGTCCCTGGTAAAAACCAAGGAGAAAATGTAAGGGTGAAAGTCAGATTGCTTATCGAGCTATGGGAATGAATAAGAGATTGAAGATTTAGTTTGGTTAGTTTAATGGTTGGAAGAGCCCCGTTTCAAAGGAAACGGGGGTTTTTCTTTTTACGGCCAATCAGAACCCTACTTTCTCCCTTACTCTTTCCAGAACGCCTCTTGCCACTGATCTTGCGCGTGTCGCTCCCTTGGCTAAGACTTCATTCAAGCCAGCTTTATCAGCCAGTAATTCCTCGAAAGCTCTTCTCTCTCCTGCGAATCTCTCCATTATCAGCTCGAATAATTCCTGCTTTGCATGTCCATACCCGAATCCGCCTGCCAGATATTTTTTGCGCATTTCCTTTATCTGATCTTCGTTGGCCAGTAATGCGTATAGCGCAAATGCATTGCAGGTATCCGGATTCTTAGGATCTTCTAAGGCCGTGCTGTCGGTAACGATTCCTAAGACCTTCTTTCTCAATGCTTTTTCAGGCAAGAATATATTCAAGGTATTATCTCTGGACTTGCTCATCTTATTCCCATCCGTACCGGGCACGTACATGCTTTCTTCTTGCACTTTATCCTTGGGAAGTACGAAGGTCTCTCCCATTTGATGATTAAATCGAGCTGCTACATCACGCGTCATTTCAAGATGTTGCAATTGATCTTTGCCCACAGGAACATATTCTGCATCATACAGCAATATGTCTGCTGCCATAAGCATGGGATAGCTAAAGAGTCCAGCGTTCACATCCTCTAGTCGATCTGCCTTGTCCTTAAAGGAATGAGCCAAAGTCAAGCGCTGATACGGATAGAAACAGCTCAAATACCAAGCCAATTCGGCCGTTTCAGGCACATCGCTTTGACGATAGAAAACAGTGCGCTCTGCATCTAATCCACAAGCGAGCCAAGTGGCTGCCACTTCATAGGTATTCTGTCTCAACACTTCTCCATCCTTGATTTGAGACAGGGAATGCATGTCTGCGATGAAAAGAAAGGATTCATTCGCAGGATTCTTAGCCATACGAATAGCTGGCAAAATTGCGCCCAATAAATTTCCAAGATGAGGGGTTCCAGTACTCTGAACTCCTGTTAATATCCTTGACATTTCTCTGTTTTGAGGGCGAAGTTAAGAGAATGCAATATAGAGTTAGAATATAGCTTCTATTCCATGGACGCACATACATTTAAAGCCTATCTTTGTAATCACTAAAAAACCCTTCATGATAAGAACATTACTCCTCTCGTTTAGCTTTTTACTTCTTGCTTCAAGCTCCTATGCGCAATGTGAAGACGGTCGCTACAGGGATATGATTTTCCCAGGATTCACTGTAACCAGTGATGTACTTTATGGAAATAACATCAATTATCAAGGTCTCGCTCAAGACCTTTTCTTAGATATATATCGCCCTGAAGGAGATACAGAGACAAGCCGTCCATTGATTGTAGTTTCTCATGGAGGTTCCTATGTAAGCGGGTCTAAGACAGGCCTGGACGTAGTTCCCTTCTGCCGTGATATGGCGAAGATGGGTTACGTGGTAGCCTCAATCCAATACAGGCTTGGAGTTCCTTTGACTTTTGATTTAGAAGGACCCTTCAAAGAAGCTGTGCTTCGTGGTACACATGACTCTCGAGCAGCAGTTCGTTTTTTCAGAAAGAATGCAGCTGAGAATGGCAACCAATATGGAATAGATCCAGATAAAATATTCTTTGCCGGTAGTTCTGCTGGTGCATTCAATGCTCTGCATCTTGCCTATATGGATACGGAAGCTGAGATTTCTCAGTATGTAGATCAATCAGTAGCAGGCCTTGGAGGAGGAGTGGAAGGTGAGAGCGGAAACGCAGGATATTCCTCAGAGGTTTCAGGTGTAATCAATATTGCAGGAGCGCTCGCAAGCCCTGACCTGATGCAAGAAGGTGATGCTCCAGTATGCAGTTTCCACGGCACAGGAGATACTGTGGTTCCTTTCGGCACGGATATGTTAACCATTTCAGGATTCATAGATATTGATACCGTACATGGTAGTTCTATCATTGACGCAAGAGCCGAAGTTTTAGGCATCGAGCATTGCTTAACAGTACAGTGGCTTCAAGGACACGTACCACATGTGACCAATGTCCTTTATTACGATTCTTTACGAAGCGTTTCAAGTAATTTCCTTTCTCATCTGGTCTGTCCACAGATAGACTTGGATTGTGAATACAGAACAATTGACATCGCAACGTCATTGCCAGAATTCCAAGTTACTGAATCTAAAATATGGCCTAACCCTGCGAGCACTGAATTACATATCCTTTCAGGTACGATGAGAGGAGGAAATTTCATGATGCTAGACGTTACAGGACAGAAAGTGCGTTCTGGAATTCTGGGAGCTACAGAAAAAGTGGTTCCCTTAGAAGGCTTACCTAACGGGCTCTATTTACTTCAACTTCAAGATGAGCGAGGAATGCGCACCATGCGTTTTCATAAAGCAGGGTATTGAACAACTCAAATTGAGCAGGTAATACGCGTACTCTCATTCTATTCTTTTGATTTTTAATTTCTTACTCTTGGAGTATTAAAATAAAGACTAGATGCCTTTTTCGAATGCCATTTCTGATTTCAGAGTTCCTTTTTCAAAGAGCAGATTCTTACAAGTCATCAGTCTGATCTTCGCAGTCTCATGGGGTTATACCCTATTGGAAACTAGTGATTATGCGAACTGGATTCTGGAAAATGTTCTTGTTTTGGGTTTTCTAGGCTATCTCATATTTACACACAAGAAGCGACAATTCAGTGACTTGAGTTATCTGCTCATATTCATCTACCTCTGCCTTCACATTTACGGAGCCATGCACACGTATGCTGAGAATCCTTTCGGGTATTGGCTCATGGACACCCTTGATCTAGCGAGAAATCACTACGATCGTATCGTGCATTTCGCTTTTGGATTCCTACTAGCATATCCTATGCGCGAACTTTTCTTGGTTCAATTAGGCTTTCAACCATGGGTGGGATGGGCGCTTCCCATTGAGATTACACTTAGCGTGAGCGGGCTGTATGAATTGATTGAATGGGCGGTAGCAGATATCTTTTTCAAGGCCCAAGGCTCAGCATATCTGGGAACTCAAGGTGATATATGGGATGCACAAAAGGACATGTTTTTAGCCACATTAGGGGCTATTCTAGCTACATCTATTGTTTCATCACTGAAAAAGGCCCTAACGATCAATTGACTTGTTAGTTGACCTAAAGGCACTCCTATTCAGCGCTAATAATTAGGTCTTTCCAAACCACACGAAAAGCATATTTTTAGCTTTTCCTTATGTCCCAAAGCCTCTCTTCATATCTCCTACTCTTTTTGACACTAGTAATAGCAGACTCATGTTTTGCTCAAACCACTATTGTCAGAGGAAAAGTGACTGATAACGAGACTGGTGAACCCATTCCTTTTGCTAACGTATATTTCATCGATACAAAGTCAGGTGCAATTACAGACATTGATGGAAAGTATTATTTAGAGACCTATTACACGTCTGATTCACTTCGTGCATCGTCCTTGGGATATATCCCCGATACTAAACGCGCTTATACAGATAAGGACCAGACCTTGAACTTTATCTTGAATACTTCGAGCATTATGCTTGAAGCGGCCATCATTCGTCCCACAGAAGAGGAGAATCCCGCGCATCCTATCATAAGGAATATCCTGAAGAACAAAGACATTAACAATCGAGAGAAATTAGAGGCCTACGAGTATGAGCTTTATAATAAAGTAGAATTCGATCTTAATAATTTCTCAGAGGAATTTACCCAACGAAGGATTATGCGTCCTTTTCAGTTCATCTTTGATGGAATAGATTCTACTGAGGAAAAAGTCTATCTCCCTCTCTTCATGACGGAGTCTATGTCGGATTTCTATTACCGCAAGAATCCGAAGATTTCCAAAGAGCACATCACCGCTACCAAGGTATCAGGCATAGAGAATAAAAGCGTCTCACAATTTCTGGGTGACATGTATCAGAATGTGAATATCTACGACAATAATATCGTGATGTTTAACAAGAGCTTTGTGAGTCCTATCAGTAATTCAGGATTCACGTTCTATAAATATTACCTGACTGATAGCAC
>CALFHF010000187.1 GCA_937875855.1 uncultured Flavobacteriales bacterium | reverse complement strand
AGGTGATACGCTCACTGAAGGGAAGGAATTCATGTTCAGAGGCATCCCGAGTTTCTCTCCTGAACTCTTCAAGGAATTGGTCAATATGGACCCTATGAAGAGTAAGCAACTAGAGAAAGGAATCATGCAATTAACTGATGAAGGTGTTGCCCAGCTCTTTACCAAGGAAATGGGTAATCAACGTATCGTAGGTGTTGTGGGTGAACTTCAATTCGATGTTATTCAATACAGACTTGAGCATGAATATGGTGCGAGTTGTCAATTTAAACCACTCAAGTTCTACAAGGCTTGCTGGCTTACCACGGATAACTCTACCAAGCTTAAGGAATTCTGCCGACTGAAGAGTAACGAGATTGTATTGGACAAGGATGGAAACTATGTCTTCCTCGCACCTTCCCAATGGATATTGAACCTTGAAAAACAGAATAACCCTGAAATCGCATTCCATTTCACTAGTGAATTCAAGACCGCTACAGAACTGGCCTAAAATTTGTCTTAGCCCATGTACTTAGTACATTCGCAGCAATAGATGAACAAAATAATGTCTCCCATGATTAGAGTACTTTTTATCCTTTCCTTAATCTTTTTATTCAGTAATTCGAGCATTGCTCAAGGTTATGAGATTAAGATTCAAGTGAAGCCTTTGACAGATTCTACCATCTATTTGGCCAATTATTTCGGGGCAAAAATGTACTACGCTGATACTGCCAAGATTAATAAGAAAGGCCTTGCTGTGTTCAGCGGAACCAAGGCACTAAAAGGTGGGAAATATTCTATTGTCACTCCTGGACCTAAGTTCTTCGAAGTGCTTATTGACGAAGATCAGCATTTCGAAGTAATAACGGACACCACAGATCTCATCATGAACTTCCATGTGAAAGGATCTGCAGCAAATCAGCTCTACTATGAATACGTGAAGTATATCAATGCGAGAAAAGTGGAGGTAAGCGAGTTGAACCAAGTACTCATAGATCCAGATACTGACAGTACAGCCTCTAAGAAGGCTAGCAAGCGCGTAGTGGAGATCAATAAAGAAGTACAGGAGTACCAATCGAAATTGGTCAAGGAGAATCCTAAGAACTGGGCGGCCATTGTGATTAATATGTCCATCGCAGTTCCTATCCTTGACGCTCCTAAAAATGAGAATGGAGTGGTGACCGATTCCTTGTTCCAATACCGTTATTACTTGGATCATTTCTTCGACCACATGCCGCTTGATGATCCCCGAATCGTGCGCACGCCAGAGTTCGATAGGAAGCTGAAGGATTATTTCACCACTGCATTACTCCAAGACCCTGACACCATTGCAAAATATGCTGATCGTACGATCCAAAGTGTAACCTATGACCCTGATCTATTCAAGTATATCGTGCACTTTTGCACGTATAGTTTTGAGACCAGCAATATCATGGGAATGGATGCTGCTTTTGTGCATATGATAGAGAACTATTACATGACAGGTAAAGCAACGTGGATGGACTCTACGAATCTTGCCAATGTGACTGAACGTGCGATGAAGATGAAGCCAACACTCCTTGGCCAAAAAGCACCTTTCATGCGCATGGCTGACAGTACAGGTACTAATTTCATTTCGCTCTACGATGTGGATGCAGATTATACGGTCATCTACATATGGGACCCTGATTGCGGACATTGCAAAAAAGAGAACCCGAAAATGGTTCAGCTGTATGAAAAGTATGCTGCAGATGGTGTGAAGGTATATGCCGTAGGAAACCCTTACGAGAATGAGGAGTGGATAGAGTATTTGCGGACACATAAAGAGATGAACAAACTCATCAATGTCTCCGACAGTCCAGCTCACCCTTCTCCTTTCAGGACCTACTATGACGTGCACTCCACTCCTGTGGTTCTTCTCTTGGACAAGAACAAGAAAATTATTGCAAAGAAAGTAGGTACTGAACAACTGGATTCCATCATAGAACGTGAACTCAAAAAACAGAAGTAACCCTAGGCTTGATAGCAATACTTGAAAAGACGTCCTTTGTCTTTGCATTAAGCTATCTCACCATGTCATTACATTCATTCAGTCTAGTCTTTGTTTTTTTTATTGGATTACAGATCCCTGCGCAAGTAAGCAATGAGAATTGCTCAGGAGCTATCAATGTAAATCCTAGCGAATTCGGAGTCAGTACTTGGCAGTCCTCTTCATTGGGAAATAGCTCTTCTGGAGCATCGTGTGCGGGAAATTCTAATGATGACGTCTGGTTCAAATTCACAGCTCGTTCTTCGAATGACATCATCCTAGCTCAAGACCCTTTAGCAGTCTATGACGTGGTAGTGGATATTTATTCTGCTTGCGGTTCAGCAAGTTTGGGTTGTTCGAACGCGTATCCAGCTGGACAGATTGAGCGATACACTGCAGGAGACCTAGTTCCAGGACAGCAGTATTTCTTTAGAGTTTTTAATGCTGATGCTAGCGCAGGTGAGGGACAGCAAGTGCAAGTGCAAGTAAAAACATTCGCTCATACTCGCCTGCGAGATCAGGATTGCGGTCGTATGAATTTCCAATTGCAGGATGTAATGCTATCCCAGCGAAACGATCTAGGACAGCTTTATCAAACTGCTGGCATCGGAGTGGATGGATATGGATTCAAGATCTCTTCTCAAGACGGCAGTCAATCCATCACGATACAACAGACCACTGGATATCCTTTCTCGCTTCAGCTCGTCAATATTCCTTTTCTGCAATATGGACAGACTTATAATGTACAAGTTCAACATAGGGTAATAACTCAGGCAAATGGAAGCACGCAAAGCCTTTGGAGCCACTTCGGGGAAGTATGTCTAATAGGTCTTACCATTCCTCCAAGCACACAACTAAGTGCTCAATACTGTAATGTGACTGTCAATGAAAATAGTTCGATTATAGCTAATCAAGTAACCGGAGCAGATCTTTACCGATTTAGTTTCAGCGGTCCTGAGGGAATTCATGTCACTGAAAGTCCGAACTATGGCCTTTTATTGAGCACAATAGGTTCTACTGGGAATCTGCTTATTCAAGGGAACACCTATCAAGTAACGGTAATAGCCAGAATTAACGGATCTTGGTCTCTTCCTGGAACCGTCTGCTCACTTACGCTCAATTGTCAAGATTTACTTTCTCCGCACTTATCTGCCTATCCTGCGAATGTAGAAGATACATGCGGGAACATTCCTGCAGCTTTAGACATCACTGCGAGCGATACCGAAGCAGGTAGCTTACCTGTGATCCTAGAAACGATAAATTTCTCTGCTACTGATGCGGCACATAATGTTACAGCCAATACATCAGGTGTTCTTGCCTTAACTCTTCCTGGGATAAATGGGGTTGCTGCGAATTACACATGGACCTCTAGTGCTGTGCGTTTTATCGTCACCAATACAGGGGCTTACCTCTTAGGAGAATTGGTCTCTACGGACGCTAGTAATGCGCGTTGGGAAGTACATATCGCATTGAAAGATGAAATGGACTGGGCCTCATGGAGCAGTTTGACTACGGTCACAGCTCCATTCATTCCAAGAACCTACAAGGATGACACGGGGCTTGCTGCGAGCCAAGGAAATGCTTGGACCACTTGGACATATTATACCATAGACGGAACCAAGTCATTCTTGAGAGGTAAAGGAAGTATAAATGGTGCTTTTTTAAATGTCTCCCAATCTCCCTCTAGTCTACAATTTGGATTCCAAGCTGGAAATGCAGCCAACAACCAAAGCTTAGGTATGGGCTTCTCTTCTTGGTTTTTCGCTTCTGGAGTAATAAACGGTCAGGCCGTGAATACTTCAGGCACAATGAGTAGTGGAAGTGAATCTGTAGGAACTATGTCTGCCATCTCTTGCCAGCCTTGGGTCCTCAGAAAATGGAGCGCTCAAGACCCTTGCGGAAACAAGATGATTACTGACCAATTAATCACTTACCCTACTACTGTATGCCAAGCTCCCACGGGAATGGACGCAGTTGAGATAGGTTTCGGAACGATGAATCCACGTGTGAACGGAATATGGAATAATCCTGAAGGCGGGAATAATTGCCAAGTGAGAGGAGGAAGATTAGCCAATGGGTCCTATGAAAATGGAACACCTCAATTCCATAACATCACCAATACTCATGTTATAGGACAGACAAATGGCAGTAGTTTAAACTTCAACATCGCTTTGTATAATAATCCTAATATTCCATTTAAACTTGGAAAGTATTATGGTTTTGAAGTGAGATGTGCTTGTGCCAATGGAAGCGGATATTCAGATTGGTCAGGGTTGACCTTGGGCTCTAGCTTCTTAGTCCCATATCCTCCAGGCGTGCAAGAGGGAACTGAAGTCCTTAAATCGTTAACCTCGCAAGTCAACTTCAGGCTTTATCCTAATCCAGGTGTTGGCGATAACCTGCATATCCTAGTTGAAGGCTTAGAAGAGAATCAAGGATTGCTTGGATTACAAATTTTCGATATACTAGGAAGACTAGTTAATCAAAGTACGATGAGCTATCGAGACAATAGCCTCGATTTTGTTTACACCCCTGAAGTGACCTTGCTCAGAGGGCTGTATATCATTCGTTTAAACAGCTCTGAAGGGGTTCATCAAGTCAGATATCTTGTCGAGTAATTCTTAGAATTCGTTTTCTTAGGATAACTATGCTTTCTGGACCGTCAAGGTAATCCAAAAGACAGCTAAATTGTGCTGGATGAGCGCTCATCCCTCCGATTGCTATATACCTCATAATATTCACCATATCGTGTGTTATAGGACTGAAGGTGTGGTTATTATGTCTAATAGCTCAGCAGCACCTTTATCACATAGAAAAGAGATGCATTCAAAGAGCATGTTCTGTCTTTGCCTACTAATATACCTTGAAAAAAGAAGCTCTGGAAGTTGTCCAGGGCCCTCTGCACCTCTTATAAATTATTAGACCAAACGTCTTTCGACACTGGTATCTTGGACTGATCTTCAGAAAAAAGTCACGGGTTAGCAGAAAAAAAAGAAATTTGCAGTCTAAACGACCAGAGAAATGGCAGAACACTTAGAACCTGAAGAGAACGAAATTGCTGGCCCAGTGCTTTTTGCATTGTTGATTCTCACTATTTCAGTGATTATCATCTACTTCTGGAGCAAGTAACGCTCAGTCCACGTATTCTTTCTTGTGAACCAAGATATACCAACCCGGGGATATTTCTAAGTATCCTTGGTCATAACAGTAATGGTATTCCTTTTCATTCTTAGTGACAAAGGCATTAGTGAAGTGATGGAAGTCAAAGCCATGCCTTATTAATTCATCTTTAGGAAGTTTCCTCTTCCCATCAGGATTCAACTCATCTAAGATGCGCCTGTTTTTGCGCAGAATCCCATTTACCTTTCTTACATAGGCATTCAAATCCTTATTCTGCCTGTTGTTATAGGAATTCCGGCATTGATCAGAACAGAATTTTTTGTCTTCTCTCCCTTGGATCAAATCCTTGCACTCGAGGCAAGCTCTTTTATCGATGTTCTTTTCTGACATATAATTATGATAGAAGTTCAGTCATAGTATTTATTCAGATTCCTACTTCATCCTTAAGCTCATCGCTCATATCTGCTTCATAATCTACATCACTAAGAGTTGGAAGAATCGAATACGTTGCATTCAATTTTTTAAAGTCCAGAATGGTGTCCAAAAAAACATCAGGTCCGCTCCATGTCTTGTTTTCAAATACAGAAGACTCTAAGTTTCTCATACCTAACATGTAGTAGCCTCCATCAGCGGCTGGTCCTATCACGAAGTTATGACTATCTAAGTCTTTGAAGCCCTGCTCAATAATCTCTGTATTTAGTTCATAACAGTCACTTCCCATGATGATTACCTTCTCATATTCCTGAGAAAAACTGCGAATAAAAGCGTTGTTCATACGCTCCCCTAGTCCATCGCCTTGTTGGTTGGTCTTAGGAATTCGGTAATAATCAAGCATGTCAAATGACTCCACATCACCTTCATAGAAAAGCAACTTATCTACTTCTACTTTAGCAGCTATGTCATGCGTGTGTTGCAATAAGGTCAAATATACCTGCAGTGCCTTATCATCTCCAATGGTCTCAGCCAATCGGGTCTTCACTTTCCCAGCTTCTGGGACTTTAGCGAATATCATTAAGAGGGATCTCATACTCAGTTATTCAATGTCCAATCATATTCCATGTACGTCACGGCAGCGCCCGGGGCTATGCTAACTTGGGAATATCTATTTAAAAATTGCACCAGTGTTCCTTTCATTGTAAAATCGCCCATATACCACTCGAACAGATTTGAAATCTGAATCTTATTCGTGGTCAAGTTATTCATCTTCGGGTCATTTATAAAAGCTCTAGTGCTGCTCTCTAACATACTTTCTAAGTTCCCTGGAGTATAGGCCCTGTTCTGCAATGTAGGGCAACTCTTAGACGCACAGTTCACAGCAAAATGGATACGTGCGTCCTTGAATTCTGCCCGTAGCACTTTATTCTCAATATCATTAAGTGAATAGGTCTTTCCTTCTATACTTATGAATTTCCTATCCCATGGAGTCTCTATATCCTTTATGCTTTTTAAGGGCATATTCTGAGTAATCAACTTAACGGTAAACGCATTATAGGTGTTAATCCAAAAGGCCATTTTCTCTTCGTTGCTCCACGAATCATCAGGATGACTAGCGCTGAGGGTCAAGAGGTAATCAGGGAATCTTCTATCTCCTTTTATTCCATTATAGTCCACTTTACCCTCTGAGGTCACAAAACGCTGAAGGATGGAACTCCAGACGGCATGATCAGGAGCAGCTGTTCCACCGTCAAGGCTGAACCCTGAAAGGAGACTGAAAAGGAAGATTAACGTGAATAACTGTTTCATAGCTCATTGTGTTTGTGAATTCATTATGGAATCCAAATACTGTGCCCAACAAGAATAAAAAAGAAAAGGGGACCAACCGGCCCCCTTCACTTATTTCTTTCAAATTATAACATCAGTTATCCTCAGGAAGGAAGCTGTAGTTCTTAGAATAATAAAGCATTTGCTCCACGAAATCATCAGGATAGCTAAGGGTCACCTTAGTTGCATTACCTTCTGAATCAGCTTCAGCAGTAATCTTAGGATTAATAAACCCACCGTATGGCGCTATGTTTAGTTTCTCCGTTCTAGTCAATACTTGCTCATGAATCGCTGAATCTACTTTTACACCATATCCTTCAACTAATGCTTCTCCAGCCGCGTAGTCACCTTGTGACTTGATACGCTGAACTTCACGAAGCAATTCTCCGAACAAGGCTCTCAACTTTGCATAATCGGTGATGTTGTAATAGGTCTTACCGTCACGCTCAAGAGTCTCAATGACCATGTCGCCTTGTCCTTTTTCTAATACCCACTTAGAGATCCATTGACGGTTTCTCATGTGCGCCTCTTCCACATCTTTTCCTTTTTCCAATCTGCGCAACTGCGTTAGCAATCCATTACGGATATAGCTATCATAAGCTGCCTTACCTATGTCAGTAGATTCCATAAGCCCCATGTCGACTAATTTCTGATCATAAAGGAAATAGAGAGCAACTAAGTCTGCACGTCCTTCTTCCAAGGTGCTCATGTAGGCCTTCAAGGTCTCTTTGGGGGTTCCTACCCCTTTCTCAAGTTGACCACTTGCATGTCCTACTACTTCATGCAATGCAGTGTGAAGTTTAGCTGCTTTATCACCATATTTTTCATCTAGAGCAACTTCCTCTGGGTCATTAGCAAATTCCTGTAGAATGCCTTTTCCACCTGCTTTTCCATAGGCATGAACGATATTTCCTAGAGAAACTGACTTAGAACCATGTTCCTGACGAATCCAGTTGTTATTAGGCAGATTAACTCCTATAGGTGTAGATGGAGAAGCATCTCCAGCTTCACCAGCCACTGTCACCACTTTATATGTAACACCTACTACATTCTTCTTCTTGTGTTCATCCATAAGCGGTGAATTATCCTCAAACCACTGCACTTGCTCACTCACAGCAGACATAGTCGCGCTCGCTTCGAAATCAGTAATCTCGATAACAGTTTCATAGCTGCCTCTGAATCCGATAGGGTCATTATAGACCTCAATGAATCCATTGATATAGTCAATGTCTCCTTCGGTAGCTCCTACCCAAGCAATATTGAAAGCGTCCCAAGTCTTAAGGTCACCTGACTTATAATATTCTACAAGCAGCTTCAACGCATCTCCTTGCTTCTTGTTCTCAGCTACCGCGGTGGCTTTCTCTAACCAATAGACCACTTTCTCAATAGAAGCAGAGTACATTCCTCCTACTCTCCAAACCTGCTCTTCAAGCTGTCCTTCAGCATTCTTGACAAGCTTCGAGTTCAATCCATGTTCGATAGGCTTAACATCATTCTTGTCAATCATGGCGGTATAGAATTGCTCTACTTCTCTCGCTGTAACATCAGGTGCATAGAAATTAGTTGCTGAACCGCTCAAAAGTCCTTTGCGCGCATCTAAATTCACTTTTTTAGCATCAAACTCAGGGTCGAAGATGGCGAGTAACGCTTCAGCGGCCAGCGTAACATCAGTTTCCTTGGCTAGGATATCATAATACTCACGAGAGAATCCAGGTACAAGCTTGTCATTACTGTAATGATGATGGATTCCGTTGCTGAACCAAACTCTTTTCAAATAGGTCTCAAACTCATTCCAACCTTTAGTCCCTTTATCTCCTTGATAGGTCGTGTATATCTTCTCAAGACCATTCCTGATCTTCAAGTTATGTCTGTAATTCTGATCATACATCATGTCTCTACCGCTCAATCCAGCTTGATTTAGGTAATAGACTAGTTTCTTTTGCTGATCGCTTAGCTTTTCCCAAGAAGGAACTTGATATCTAAGGATTTGAAGATCTGAGAATTGATCTACTTTCCAAGCAAATCCAGATTCATCCTTTTCTGCTTCATATGCTTTGCCTTCATAGGCTTCCATATCTACCTGAAGGGCGGTTTTCTCTTCTGCCTTTTTTTCGCTTTGACAAGCAACGAGCATCAGCACCAGCGCTGACCCCATGAAATACTTAGTAATCTTCATTTGTGTTGTTCCTTTTGATTTAAGAAGAACGAAGATACAGGTATTGCGATATCAAGGACTTTTTCTTGCTCAAATAGCCTTTTAGAAGGATACACGGCAAGAAAATTGAAAAATAACAAACCTAAAAAATAAACATCAATTCACTGTATATCATGTACTTAGGTTCTATATGAGTGATTTTTTATTAAAAATATCCAGATTTTTCAGCCTCCCTCGGCAACCCTTTAGCAAGGTCAACGTCTTTAATATGAAAGCAGTCTCGAAAGAGATTGCGTGGTTTCAAAATTTTCCTTGCAGGTTTCCAAGAAAGAGCTTCCCCCCCGGAGCTCTTTTTTGGTTTTAGGAATTCTCAGTAGTTCAGTTCTACTACTTCAGGGCAATAGTGACAATATGTTCCATGCTCTGCGTCATGCTCGAAGCTATCTAGCTCATATATCTCTACCAACTTGTTTTTGAGCAAGGCTTCGAACGCTATCAAGTCTTCTTCTTTCAATGATTCATTGCCTATAGTCAGTGACAATGGTTCAGGCTCCTTGCCCACCATGGAAATTATTCCTGCCTTGGCAATCCGCTTTTTCGACTTCCAATAAATCCAGGTGTAGTAGAGAAGTTGCAATGCCTTTGCTTTACTGGGGATGAAGATCTCTTCAGAGCTGATTTCTTTGAACTTCAATGAAGTGGAATCCACTTTCCCTGTTTTATAATCTATAATCATGGTCCCTTGAGCATTGACTTCTTCTCTGTCCACCTTAGCGGTGCATCGCACAGTCAGTTTCTTTGCTTTCGATTCTATCTCGATTTCGACTGCTAGGACTTCTTCTAATGATTTGACTTCTAGATGTCCTTTTTTCAAGCGACCCAATTCCTTCGTGAAGAAATTAGACAACATCCTTTTTGCCATCTCTTTGACCAACGCACTCTCGCCACTTTCCATGATTGCACTTAGGCCTTTCTCAACAATCACCTTGGACAACTCTTCTCTGCTCGACTTCTTCAACTTCAGGATATCAACCTCGGCCAGGCTTCCTTGACCTGCATAGGGTTTATAGAGATTCTCTAAGACCTCGTGCACCACATCTCCTAATTCACTGCTCCCTACTTCTTCTTCTAATTCCTCTTTCTCCTTGAGTCCCAATAATTTTTTGAAATAGAAATCTAATGGGCAACGCAAATAGTCGTTTAGCCTAGAGACAGAAACTCCTTTTCGAAAAAATTCTTGAATCTGCGTTTGCAACTCTGGGCTGTTCTGCACAATGACCTCAGGACCTCTGACTTGTTTCAATTCTGTGTAAGCAGCATCTTGAACCATCATAGCCTGCCATCCATGTTGCTTAGAAGCACCTAAAACTAATTGCCTTAAATACCTGCTCATCTCCCCTCCTCCTGTAGCATCTTTTTCTGATCTATAGGTTATAGCCATCTGCTCAGGATGCTGCATAAGGCGATAGAAGTAGTAGGCAAAAACTGCGTCCTCCTCTGTCTGTGTAGGAAGCTTATAATGTCTTCGTATATCATTGGGAAGAAAAGTATCGAATCGCTTTGACTTAGGGAGATTCCCTTCATTCACTCCTATCAAAATAACCTGTTTGAAATCAAGGGCTCTGGTTTCTAGAAGTCCCATCATCTGAACTCCTTCCAGTGGTTCTCCAATGAATGAAATTTTCTGTTGCGACAATGATGTTCGCAAACATTTCCAAATCTGCTCCAATTCATGAACGAAGGGAAAATCTGAGATCGTCTCTCTTAAGCTTAACATGATTTCCAAAACACTATCCCGAATTCCTTGATCCAAGGCATGATCCAAGGGCATGTCCTGCAGCAAATCAATGAGTCTATTAATGGAATGAAGATCAGATTCTAATTCCTTTAGCAATGCATGTACTTTCCCATTTGACCATGCTCTCAGTTCGTCTTCTTTGATAAAAATAATCCTCGAACCCAATATGTGAGCATGCAAAGACCTCATCTCTTCAGGGTTCATAATACCAGCATCCACAGCTGATTCACTCCAACGCTGGAAGCTCTTGGCATGGATCTGCCAAGCTCCATGGAGTTCTTTAGAGCGCTTGGCATCGAGCAGAATCATAAAGTAATGAGAGATCAATTGGTAGAGCGCATGTCCTTGAATGCTCATTCCCATAGTTACATTCACTGCCTTCAATTCATCTGGCAAGGACTCTAGCATAGATGGCAAGAGACTTTCATCAGCCAAAACCAAAGCCGTTTGGAGTCCTGAGTTTTCGAATTGGCCAAGAACTCGGCCAGCATGACGGCACTGGGAAATAGCATTAGGATGCCCGCTGTATGTAATTTTCTTTTCTTGATTCGCTGACCATGAACCCAATACCTTTTGAGACCAAGGTTTAAGCTGCCACCTGCGGATGAACATGCCGGCAGGGTTATCTGCATCATCAACATAAAATGCTGCGGCATCCCAATACATAGTCAAACGCCCTTCACCATGAATAGCATCTAGCAGCGCTGTTTCGGCAGGAGACATGGCATTGAAGCCAGCAAAGTGCACTGCTTTTTTCTTGTTCAATATGGGCTTGCCCAACGCGACCAAATTTCGAAGTGCATGTCCTGAACTGTCCATTCCTATCTCTTCCAAAAGAGCATGAAACTTCTCATACAGCTCACCCAGTTTCATCCAGAAATGGTTAAAAGAACGTTGCTCTGGCCCTTCTTCATCATCTTGAAAACTCCATTCCTCTATTTCCTTAAGACTTCGCAGATCTCGATATA
>CALFHF010000186.1 GCA_937875855.1 uncultured Flavobacteriales bacterium | reverse complement strand
CGGCTGATTTGTTCTGGGAAATATGATCCTATCCCATCTTCCTCTGTAACGAAAGGAACTGTACCAAACAGGTCAATGGCATGCCAATAGCTCAGCGCTCTCAAAAAACGAGCTTCATTCCTCATGGCTGTGATAGCAGACTTCTGAGCATCAGTGAATCCTCTGTCGTTAAGCTTTGCCTCTGAAGTTTCACGTATGAACTCATTGCAAAGTGTGATCTGGAAGAAGATTCTTGAATAACCTGCTTTCACAAAGCTGTTGCTGCTGGTCCAGGTCATGGTATTTAGTTCTGGAATTCCTACATCAGTCCAACCACAGACTGCCTCATCTGTAGGAAGTTCTTGCAAGTTCCACATAACTCGGGTGTATTGGGAAAATCCTTCATCGATTCCGGCAATATCAGGATTCCCATCAGGTCCTTGATTTCCTGAGACAGCTAAACCAGCATAGAGCTTAGCCAAGACATTGATGTAATTGTCAGGGTTCTCATATACAGTTGCTGAGTTCAGACCATAGGCCGGCAACAGGTCTAAGTCCTTGGTGCAGGTGTTGAAAATCATGATAAGAGATAGGCAGAGGGCGAAATAACGCAAGTTCATTGTTTTCATGGTATTCGACATATTATAGGGTAACATTCAAACTAAGAGAGTAGACCCTAGGTCTAGGAAAGATATTATTGTCAATCCCTCCCACTACCTCTGGATCTATTCCTGAGTAATCAGAGATGACGAAGACGTTGTTCACATTGAGCCCAAGTGTCAGGTCCAAGGTGTTTTTGAGCAGCTTACCGAAGTTGTAGCTCAGGTTCAAATAATCCATGCGGAAAAAATTTGCCTTCTCTACGTAATAATCTGAGAGGTATTGCTTTACTGAAGTATTTAAGAATTCAGTCTCTAGGAAGTTCTGATTCAGATTAGAAAGTGACGAGGTTCCTACTGATTGGAAGTTTCCTCTGTTCGAATTCACGTTGTTATAAATGTAACGATCAAACTCAGCACGTATGTTGAATCCGGTGCTCCATTTCTTATATCTGAAGTTCGTGTAGAATCCCGCAAAAAGGTCAGGACTAGGTTTCTCATAAATGTACCTGTCCTTTTCATTGATGATATCATCTCCGTTTCTATCCACGAATTCTCCTTGGACAGGTTTTCCATTGTCATCATAGACCTGCTCATAGACAAAGAAAGAGAAGACTGGATGACCAACACTGTGAATCTGAACATTGTTTCCAATACCACCGCTAATGCCTCCTACCAAGATTCCAGGCGAATCAGGGTTAGCTACTTTAGAGAGTTTGGTGACTTTATTCTGATTAGAAGTGACATTCACTCCAAAGGTGAAGTCAACGTTCTTAGTATCTACTGGTACGAAGCTCAGTTCCAATTCTATTCCTGTATTCTCCATACTTCCAACATTGGTAAGGATCTCATTCGTGAAGTTCGTTCCGGCTACTACGTCTACCACAGCCAAGAGATCATTGGTCTCTTTCTTATAGACATCAATGCTACCGAATATTCGGTCGTTTACAAATCCGAAATCAAGACCTCCATTGATACTGGTGGTTTCTTCCCATTTAATATTTGAATCATATCCATCTGGTCTGAGAAGTGTGTAGAAATTACCCCCGAATTGATATTGAGCCGTAGACGAACTGGTATTGTAATTCGCGATGTATGGATAGTCATTGAAGATATCCTGTTGACCAGTAATACCGTAACCTGCTCTCATTTTCAAGTAAGAAAGCACATCAGAATCCTTAAATATATTCTCTTCGCTTATTCTCCATGCCACAGCTACAGAAGGGAAAAGGCCCCATCTATTGTCAGGAGAGAAGCGAGATGAACCGTCATTACGAATGGTCGCAGTAATCAAGTACTTTCCGAACATATCATACTTTAATCTACCATAGAAGGAGATCAATGCATTCTCGGATAAGGCTGGGATTCCAGCAGGGGTGATGGTATCATTTAGTGCATTGACAGAAGGTTGTGCTGGACTAAAATTATTCCAGCGCTGATATGAATATCCTCCTGTCAGGTCTAAGTTAGACTCAAACGTCTCTAAGTCCTTGTTATAGTTCAAGTAGAATTCAAGAAGCTTGTTTTCCTTCTTTTGCTCATATACTGTGTTCTGTCCTTTCTGAGCGAACTGCGAAGCAGCCTCAGCGGGAACTTGTACAAAGCCATTACTGCTCGCTGCATCTGTTCCAAGATTAAGTACTGCATGCAACGCTTCTATCAATGGAATTTCATAGTCGAGCTTAATGTTTCCAATGAATCTGTTTACTCTGCTTTCATCATCACGCTGATTCAAAAGTCCTACTGGGTTCTTTCCTGCTAGATTGTTCAATGCCCCTGCAGTATTTGTCCATTCATAATAGCCTCCATAGGTGGTCTCTTCACCTCCTACTACGAAGACGTCATCTCTGAATACTGGCTTGGTAGGGTCAAAGGATACTGCACCGCCTATCGCTCCTCTATCAGGGAAGAAGTTCTTCGTGTATGCGAATTTTGTGTTGATCTCTATCTTCAGTTTATCATCAAATAAACTTGGGTTGAAGTTCATTCCCAGTGAGGTTCTATCTAATTTAGAACGCTTCAGGATTCCTTCTTCACTCTTATACCCTATAGAAACGCGATAAGGAAGATTCTGCAAGCCCCCAGAGAAGGAGAGGTTATTCTCAAGTATCGTTCCGCGCTGATAGATTTCTTTTTGCCAATCTGTGCTTTCTGTTCCCAGTCTATTGATCTGAGTGTTAGTTCCATATTGATTAATCACATCTCTGTATTCATCAGCACTCAACACATTAGCATATTGAACGATTTCAGAAATAGAGTAGGAGGTCTGTAGGTTCACGATTACATCCTTAGATCCTGCTTTACCTCTTTTAGTGGTGATAAGTATAACTCCATTTGCACCTCTTGAACCATAGATGGCCGCAGCTGATGCATCCTTCAGGATAACGAAACTCTCAATGTCTTGCGGATTAATCAAGCTCAAGGGATTCCCTGCTCCTGAGATCGTCCCGTTATCTAATGGGACACCGTCTATAACGATGAGCGGGTCATTGCTTGCATTGATTGACGTACCACCACGGATTCGTATGCTGCTTCCTGAACCAGGAGCTCCGTCATTGGATGTAATCTGAATACCAGAAACTTTTCCTGAGACCAGCTGTTCAGGAGTAGTGATGTTTCCTTTGCCGAAATCCTTAGAGGTGACTACCACAGTAGATCCGGTAAGGTCCTCCTTCTTGCTGGTACCATAGCCCACCACTACTGCTTCTTTGAGCATCATAGCATCGCTTTCTAGGACTATATCTTTGGTCAAAGGCTGCCCAGCAGTAAACGTAACAGTCTCAATTTTGGAAGTATTGCCTAAGAAGGAGTAGACAATCTTATATGTCCCTGGCTCAATGGCGTCTATCAGGTATTGACCGTCTACATTAGTCACTGATCCCCTCGCAGTGCCTTGAAAAAGCACGGTGGCTCCTATCAAGGTCTCACCTTGGTTATTGGAAACGGTACCTTGGAGTTTGGCGTTTTGCGCTTGGAGATTCATGCCGGACAGCAGGACGAACATCCAGGTCAGGAGGATAGCTTGGTAACCTTTTTTCATGTGTTGAATTCTTGTGAAATTAGATTCTGTTCTTATTCAAACTAAGCTGGTCAATTAGCATAGCAAGTAGTGGTACTTTTAATGTCATTTGGAGGATTTTTAAAAAATTCTACCTTTACATTATGTCATTAGGACACTAAGTTAATATTAATCTCAGAATTCAAAACTCTAATTCAATGAAACGACTCTACTCTACTCTAGCAGTCATCCTTGCGGTAGCTGCTATCAATGCACAAATAACAGTGGTCTACCAAGTAGATATCACTAACTATCTGGATAACGGAAACGTATTGGGACCTAATGGCATGCGTGTCGGAGGAAACTTCTCAGCTTACGGTGCTACTAATGACGGAGTTGCCATGGCTGATTGGACTCCTTCTGGCGAAGCTTCAGCAATGACAGACCTTGGAAACAACGTGTGGTCTATCACAGTAACCTATCCTGCTGCTTCAATTGGAGCTGAGCAGTTGTACAAATTCGTAAACAACGATTGGGGTACCAATGAAGGTACTGATCCTGAAAACACCATAGGTGCTGATGGATGCGGATTGGATGATGGTGCGGGAAATGTGAACAGAACATTGACTATTCCTGCCACATCTGCTGGACTTCAATATTGTTTTGATGCATGTTTCACTTGCTCTGGAGATGACCCAGAATTCACTCCCACAGGTTTGAATGAATTGGTGAAAGTTTCTGGAATGACTGTTGGGCCTAATCCGGCAGAAGATCAAGTTACTTTTAAGTTCAACTTGGACAACAGAGCCAATGTAAGATTGAGCTTGATTAATATCCTCGGATCTGAAGTTGCTGTGATCAGCAATGGAACTAGAACAGCAGGACCGCATCAAGTAAACTATGACTTGGAAACACTTGCTAATGGAAGCTATTTCTACAGACTACAAGCTGGAGAAATTCTTATCACAGGTAAATTGATCAAGTTCTGATCCACACCTGAACCATATTTATAGATGGATAATATAGGCCCGGTCTTCGGACTGGGTCTTTTTTTAAAAGACCTTTTTATTTCTCAGCGTTCATGATGCAATCTAACATCCTCACACTCATACTCACCATTTTTTTAAGTACTCTGCTTCAGTCTCAAGTACTCACGGTGGATCCAGCTTTTCCTACAATTGAAGATGTAGTTACTATCACCTATGATGCTTCTCAAGGAAACGCTGCACTTATGGGCGTGAGCCCTATCTACAGTCATATGGGGCTCATTACGAGTACAAGTACTTCAGGGACTGATTGGCAATTCGTTCAAGGGAACTGGGGAACTGCTGATGCGAATGTGCTTATGACCAGCCTTGGGAATAACCTGCATCAAATCCAGATTGATATTGATGTTTTCTACGGATTTCCAATGGGGACTGAAGTTCTTCAGATGGCCTTTGTATTCCGAAATGCTGCAGGAAATATTGTTGGAAGAGCAGCTGACGGATCTGATATTTTCTATGATGTCTATCCCGTGGATGCAGGTCTGCAAGTTGATTTCCTCACTCCAAGCTCTGATGTGATTGCTGACGAAAACGACATTTTACATATAGAAGCAGGGTCTAATACTGCTGCCCAACTTTCCCTTTATGATAATGGATTACTGATTGCCTCGGCTTCGGCAGCTACGTTCTTGAGCCATGATATTACAGTCGCACTTCCCGCTTCACACCAACTCATTGTAGTTGCTGATGATGGCGTTACACAAAACAGCGACACCATTCAATACACCGTGAACGGCCCAGTGCAAGTGATCAATCCTCCAGGAGGAATGAAGGATGGTGTGAACTACATAGATCCGAATACGGTAATCCTGCAGATGCACGCTCCTAACAAAGATTTTATTTATGTCATAGGTGATTTCAATGACTGGGCAGCTAACCCTAACCATTACATGCACCTTGCTGATGACTTAGAAACGTGGTGGGTGCAGATAGATGACCTGACTGCAGGTCAACTCTATGCATATCAATATTGGATAGAAGGCGATCAGAAACTGGCCGATGCATGCAGTGAGCGTATCCTAGACCCTAATAATGACTCATGGATTAGTCCATTAAACTATCCGTCTCCATTTCCTTATCCAACAGGGCAGACAAGTGGTTTCTGTTCATTGATTCATCCTGGAACTGTTGCCTTCAATTGGCAGAATGATGCCTATGCGCGACCTGAGAAGAAAGACCTTAGAATATATGAGCTCCATATGCGTGACTTCCTTCATACAAAGAGTTATGTGACCTTGCTAGACACCTTGGATTACTTGGATGACCTCGGAATCAACGCCATCGAATTTATGCCTGTAGGAGAGTTTGAGAACAATGACAGTTGGGGATATAATCCTTCCTTTCACATGGCCTTAGATAAATTTTATGGTACACCTGATATGTTTAAGACTTTGGTAGATGCATGTCATGAAAGAGGCATAGCAGTCATCATTGACATTGCCTTGAATCATGCCTATGGTCAAAGTCCGCTCGTGAATATGTACTGGGATTCAGGTGCTAATAATGTAGCTTCTGATAATCCATGGTTTAACCAAGAATGCCCTCATCCTCCATTCTGCTGGGGATATGATTTCAATCACGAAACTGATGCTACGAAACGCTATGTAGATCGCGTGAACAGACATTGGCTTGAAGAATATCATGTGGACGGATTTAGGTTCGACTATACCAAAGGATTTACCAATCAAGGCAGCTTTGATTATGACAATACACGTATTCAATTGATAGAGCGAATGGCCGATGCCTTATGGGCCATAGACTCTGAGGCGTATGTGATTCTTGAGCATTGGACAGGAAATCAAGAGGAAGAGATTCTTTCAGATTACGGTATGATGTTATGGGGAAACTCTAACTATAATTATTCTGAAGCGGCCATGGGTTATATCCCTGGTTCTAACTTCGAATGGGGTATCTATTTGCAGAGAGGATGGACTGACCCACACTTGGTTACCTTCATGGAAAGCCATGATGAAGAACGTCTATCCTATAGGGTCAAGACCTATGGGAATAGCAATGGAAGCTATGACACTCAGGAATATGTGACTACGTATGCACGTCATGAATTGGCTGCAGTGTTCTTCCTTTCCCAGCCAGGACCTAAGATGGTATGGCAATTCGGAGAATTGGGATATGACATTTCAATAGATTTCATATGCCGAGTTTGTGCTAAACCTATCCTATGGAATTACTTTGAAGAGAATCCACGTAAGAGATTGTACGATGTGTATTCTGCAATGAATGGCCTGCGTGAGAATTACCCGAACACATTCAATAGCAGTGATATGAACTACTCCTTGGCGGGGCAGTTCAAGAGGATCAACCTATACAATGCAGCCATGGATGCCGTAGTGATAGGAAACTTCGGGGTGACGGAGGTGAGTGGTGTTCCTAACTTCCCATACACCGGGACCTGGTTTGATTACTTCAGTGGTGAAGCTATTGTAGAAGATAATCTGAGCAATTCATTCTTGCTTCAGCCTGGAGAGTATAGGATCTATACTTCTCAGCAGATAGAGCAGCCTGACCTTCAATCTGTGGGTATACAAGAGCAACTTTTGAACTTGGAAGTGGGTATTCGTCCTAATCCTGCGTCAGATCAATTGGCACTTGATTTCGAGTTGCTTACTTCAGGAAAACTTGAAGTGATGATTCTAGATGCTGAAGGGAGGATTATTAGAAGGCTCAAAAATGCTGAAGTAGGTGCAAGTCAACAGTATTTGACATATGATATCACAGGATTGAGTGCAGGAAATTACCATGTGCTTATCGCCTTGGATGGGCTACCTAATTCATATCCATTTATCAAGATAGACTAGTCATATGACTCCACTTATATGGAGTCTTTTCTCAGAAATAGAATCTAAATCTTCTATAAGAGAATCAGGCCCTGGCCATTCTCACATCGTATGCACCTGTGCCGAAGTCATTCAGTAAAGTAAAGTGACTTTTCAACGCATCATAAAAGGTCTTGTGCTGATGATACGGAAGGTCATATTCCATTGCCAACTGCTTCACGATAGGAGATAGTTCCTTATAATGTACGTGACATATATTGGGGAAGAGGTGATGCTCTACTTGAAAGTTCAATCCTCCTACAAACCATGAAAGTAGCTTGCTATCATTCGCGAAGTTAGCTGTAGTCCGCAGCTGGTGTATAGCCCAACTATTTTCCACGCTGCTTTCTTCATCAGGAGAGAAGAAAGCTGTTTCTTCTAAGACATGGGCCGGTTGGAAGATATAGGCCAAGAAGACTCCACATATAAAATGCATGGTGCCGAACCCAATCATAACCTGCCACCATGGAAAATCCAGAATCATCAACGGAAGAACAATCACAAAAATGGTATATAGCGTCTTTTGGAAAATGATATGGCCAAAGGCCTGCCAGAAAGTAAGTCCTTGAGTTTCCAAAAGTCCCATTTTATTATACCTCAACAATTGCACAAAATCTTTAGCAACGAACCAATATATCGTCATCAAGCCATATAGGAAAGTAGCGTAGTAAGCTTGGAATCTGAAGATAGCCCTGCGTGGTTGTTCAGGAGAAAAACGCATGGATCCTGTCTCAATATCCTCATCATATCCTTGAACATTAGTAAAAGAGTGATGAAGCACATTGTGCTGAATTTTCCAATTGGGAGGATAACCACCTACCATAATCAATAGCCTTCCTACAGCTTTATTCACCCTAGGATTCTTAGAGTAGGCACCATGATTTGCGTCATGCATTACTGCCAGTCCTATGCCTGACATTCCAAATCCCATAAGGACCCACATGGCCATCATAACAGGAAAAGAGGTCACGTAACTTGAGATAAGGGCAATTAAAGGAAACGTGTAAAGACATACCATGAAAATGGTCTTAATGACCATGCTGCTGTCGGCATTTTGAGATTTTCCAGTCTCCTTGAAATGAGCATTCACTCGCTTCCTCAGTTCCTTGTGAAATTCAGGTCTGTCGTTGATATTAAAACGTACTACTGGGATACTCATATTTCTGATATGGGGATTGTTTTAAGCGCTGCAAAGGTAAACAGAAAAGATATAGAGAAATCTCGCCATTATTTCACTATCAACTGAATTGTGAACTGGACTTGCATTTTTCAATGACAACGTTGTGATTTAGTACTTCATAAGAGATTAGATAATAGTGCAGAAATGAATCTATGATGCGCACTGACCTCGTCTTATGAAGTGAACACAAAGAGTAATGCGATAGAAGCAGGTAGAGGTTGAACGTATAAGATTTTCTTATCCGCTGAGTGAGCCCCATACAAACCGTCAATGGCGACTCAAATTAAAAAGAGCGCAGCTACGTCTGCCGTCCATTCAGGAGCTTGAATAAACAGACTTCATGTCAGACCGGCCGTGAGAAAACCGGTGTATAAACCTTGATTGGCCGCAAAGACTTTAGTAGCACTGAAGAGTTCATTAGGAATGGAGCGAAACACTTTTTTCCCCCGATTTTCCCATGCGAACATCTCTAACCCAAGAATATAGATATGGATAAATGCGATAAGGAGTTGAGCAGCTAGATTCGTTTATCGAAATAACGAAAAACCAAATTGGAGCTTGGTGTCCAGTCCAAGGTAATCTGTTAATCACATTAGCTTCTTGGGTTAGTGATTATTAGATAGGGAGGTTTAAGTGGAAACATTCATAAAGTTATGCGGCACATAGTATATGGAGCTGGTAATTAGCTAATTAATGTAGAACACACATGCGCCAATTCCACCACAATGAGCGCTATTTGTGGCTATTGTAGCCAATTTATGCATGATAAAGGAGGCTGTATTCTGCTCTAGACACGCTAATATAGGCCCTCAGATAAAGAATAACTTGTTCTATTTTCCTAAAGGAATAGTCATAAGAGAAGTCCTTCTTTCACGCTATACCTTCTGTTATTCTTTAGGGGTATCATCATTATAAGATTGATGGTTTCTATCGTTCAATTACTCCACAATCTATTCTCTTTGTTAACGCAGGAAAAGTCTTTTATACAAACACTGTATGTGGGTCAGATGAAGAATTAATGACGCTTTCAATAAGTTGAGTGTTTATACAATCTGTTCTGTGTGCTAACCAGTCTAATTTCGAGGAACTCATTGGTAACCCAGAAAAGAAAGTATCCATTCCTGAGAGATCAGGTATCATCAAAGACAATATCAATGGCCTTATGGCTGAATTGAAAAAGGTAATGATAAAAAAAACGTGGCGTTAAAGACTTAGATGATCTGCTCAGTCAAATGGTAATATTGTTTATCATAGAGCAAGCCTATTTGAAGGACAATTCAAGAAGGCAACTTGAGGTAATCAAAACAGCTATTAATTCTTTTTTCGGTTTAATTTTTTATCGCCACGTGTCTTTGGTTTGGAATATTTTCGCTCTATCTCTCTGTGATAAGATCCTCCCATATTCACCTTTTTATTCTTGTCCTTCTTCTCGTGAAAAGCCTCGCCTCGCGCCCCCGTTTTCTTATTCCTGTTGTGATTCTTACTCTTCCCTGGACTCACGCGTTCTTCAGGAATGAGTTGATGGGAAATGGCCACTTCCTCAGGCAGTTGAAGTTCTTCTATCTCCTTGTCCATAAGTAATTCAATGGCCACTTTGGAATCTTGTTCTCGTTCCGTAGAAAAGAGAATGGACACTCCAAGCTTCTTTGCCCTTCCTGTTCTGCCTATGCGATGCATGTAGTTCTCAGGGTAGAGTGGTGTGTCGAAATTAATGACGTGAGAGATTTCATGCATGTCTAATCCGCGCGCCATCACATCTGTAGCTATTAACAAACTGTTTTTCCCCTCATCAAAGTCAGTGACAGCATTTAACCTTGCGTTCTGTGACTTATTTGAATGAATGATTCCCATTTTAGAAACATTCCGAAGTTTTAAGGTCTCAAAAAGCCTATCCGCCATTTTCTTGCTCTCTGCAAAGACCAAGACTTTTTTGAATTCTTCTTCACTCAATAAATAACTTAGGAGATTGACCTTCGTATGAAAATTAGGAACGGAGTAACATTGCTGCTCGATATTCTGAAGCGGTGTCCCGCTTACCGCGATGGAAATGCGCTCAGAGTCTATGAAATAATCATCTATCAGAGCATCTATCTCTTCAGTCATAGTAGCTGAGAACATGATGTTCTGCCTTTTTTCGGGCAGTAAGTCAAAGATATTAGTCAACTGAAATCGGAAACCTAAATCTAACATGATGTCTACTTCATCAATCACCAGTGACTTGATCTCTTTCAATCTCAAGGCTCCGTTCAAGGTGAGATCATAAAGTCGGCCAGGTGTAGCTACTAATAGATCCACTCCGTCTTGGAGTGCTAGCGCCTGTTTGTTCAAATTTACTCCGCCATAGACGCCCTGCACCCGTAAGCTTAAGCCTTTACAAAGAGGTTGAGCTGCTTCCACTACTTGCACCACGAGTTCTCGCGTAGGAACCAGGATCAGTGCACGAGGGGGAAGCTGATTCGAGAATTTCATTTCTTGAATCAATGGAAGTAGGTATGCCAAGGTCTTTCCAGTTCCTGTCTGAGAAATACCCACTACATTTTTTCCCGATTTAATTAGCGCAAAGGAATCTGACTGCACCGGAGTAGGTGTGTTCAGCCCTAGCTCTTTCAGTGTGGAAAGTAATTGCTTGGAAATATTTAAGTCCTCAAATGTCTGCATGATATACCTTGAAGTGCAGCCATTGCCGCTTCTATTATTTAATGTGTAAAAGTAGGACATTGACGAAGAGCTCAAGGGGATTTCTTTTATCTTATCCTGTGGGTGTTGTTTCTAAGCGATTAGAATGGACAACAACAGTACTCACTAAAAACCAAAACAGATATGACCAAAATAGTAGCAACGATTACAATGCTTCTCTGCCTTATTAGCATGCAGGCGCAGAAGATAAATGGAACCGTCACTGACGCGACCAAGAACCCCATGACTGGCGTTATCATATATGAAAAAGGTACGACCAATGGAACCACATCCGACCTGGAAGGGAAGTATGCTATCAATGTCACTAGTAAGGACGCTATCCTCATTTTTAGTTTTGTTGGTTTCAGCAAACAAGAATTGAGTGTGACTAATGGAACTCAAATAGATGTTACGCTTCAAGAAGGAATATCTCTTGGAGAAGTGCAGGTAGTAGGATCCAGAAGC
>CALFHF010000185.1 GCA_937875855.1 uncultured Flavobacteriales bacterium | reverse complement strand
AGATTGAAATAGGTCCTAAGGGAATCAGTCTCGCAGACAAGGAGTGAATTCGCGGTGTTCTCGAATCTATTTTATAGTTGAGACCTCTGGTCGCACACAGAATAAACGTAGACGTAACCGAAGGCAGCATAGGTTTTTTTAGCATTACATGATGCATAAACTGAGAGTCTAGAATCTAATAAAAGATATGCGCTGAGTGAGTTCTGAATGTCAGCACATTACTGCTTGAGAACTAAAATCAGATTGAACTTCAAATGCGATTCACGTTAAAGAAATAAATCCTTTTCAAGGAACACAGATTACTTCAAAGAACAAAGGCGCATAACCAGCCCAAAGCCCTTTGCCTCCTTGGACGTTGCTGGGAAGATTTGTAGGAATAGCAAACGGTGATCCAGTACTCACAAACTGATCATCCGAAATAGAAATATAATTCTCAACGGCCAATGTAGTTGCAGCAAATTTTACGGTAACTGTGTCGTTCAACTTGAAGAACCCTGCTTCTTCATTAGTATCATCCAGCTTGTTGCTGTTCGCAATAGAACCTCTGTTATAGATAAATTCAAAAGTCAATCCATCAAAGAAAGAATCCTCAAATACTGACCCTATTGGCGCAATAAATCCAAAATCTTTTTGCTCTTGAGTTCCTGAGTATTTATTGGTTCGCTGGGCCCACCATCGATAGGCATTTCGAGTGGATGCCGGATCACTTAACTCTGCATGCAAGAATCCCAAAGAGTCACTTGCAGCCCAGAATTCAAACCAAAGACTATCCAAAGGAATTGACTGCGGAATTA
This sequence comes from uncultured Flavobacteriales bacterium, assembly GCA_937875855.1. Taxonomy (GTDB): domain Bacteria; phylum Bacteroidota; class Bacteroidia; order Flavobacteriales_D; family JABDKJ01; genus JABDLZ01. The sequence continues at coordinate 5,925 of CALFHF010000185.1, read as the reverse complement.
ATGTTTCTGCACGTAAAACCTGAGCCTCAGCAGTGATGATATCTAAGAAATAATAAACTCCTTCTTCTCCTATCATACTCAAGGTCAAGTCTGTATATACACAATACTCTATTTCAAGAAGATCCTCAGGCGTGACTCCGAGAAGCTCAGCGGCTAATATCAATTCCTCACCTTCAAGTGTGGCAGCGCACAGTTCTTGAAGTTGGATGGTATCCGTTCCATTGCTCACTGTGACAATAGCATCATGCACAAAAATTCCTGCCAGGGCACTTGCATTCAAGGGCGCATTAAAACTCTGAGTTCGTGTAAGAAAAATCAAAGGAGGTTGGCCCGTTTCAATGCGACCATCTACAACTATTTCAGACTGAACATCAGGGAAACTCAAATCTACGTTCTTAGTGCAGGACACAAGAAAAAGAAAGGATATGCAAAGAAGAAAAAGTCTCATGCTAGATTAAAATTTAAAGTTCCAAGTGACTGAAGGAAGCACAGTGAAAAGGCTAACCTGCTTCACTTGAAAAGCGAATTCATCATTTCCCGGCTCCCCAAAAGTGTCAATATAATAGAAGAACGGATTAGCTCTGTTGTACGAATTATAGACTCCAAAATTCCAAGAGGACTCCCATTTTCTTGCCACTTCAATTTTCTCTCCAGTACTAGGGTCTTTCCTAGTTTTATAAGGCTTCACGTGATACGTTGCTGAGAGATCCAAGCGATGGAAATTACGCATGCGACTTGAGTTTCTTGGGCCATATATAAATTCAACTCTCTGTTCTGATGGACTGAAATACCAAGATTCAGGCAGGGTGATAGCACTACCAGTAGCGAAGACAAACACGCCAGCAAAGGTCCAACGTTCATTATGTTCATGAGTAACAGCGAGAGAAATATCATGCCTGCGATCGTAGCGTGCGTAGAATTCTTCTCCATCCAATATCTCCTCAAATTGCCTTTTCGTGCGACTCCAGGTATAGCCAATCCAACCTGTCGTTCTTCCTACTCTGCGCTTCAGGAAAAGTTCCAATCCATAGGAAAATCCATCTCCGAACGTGAGTTGATTGTCCACGTTATTCAGAACACCGTTCTGAGGTTGTTCTCCCTCTTTATATTCTAATTGATTGAATAAATCCTTGTAATAAATTTCAACACTTGCTTCATACGTATCATCAGCGAAATTTCTGAAATATCCCAAATTGTATTGGTTACCTAATTGTGGTTTTACACGCTCTGAAGACGGAATCCAAAGATCAGTAGGCAATCCTAAGGGAGAGAAGCTAGCTAAGTGAACGAATTGCAGATTTCGTGTGTATGCAGCTTTTATGGAGCTCTTTTCATTTAAAGCAAAACGCGCTGAAATCCTGGGTTCTAAGCCAATGTAATCGGCAACATTAGTCCCTTTAGAATACTCAATAATATCCACTGTTTCATCACCTTCTTTGATGTAACGCTTAAAGGGACCTGTTTGAATAAAATAAGGAACTCGAAGTCCTGCGTTAACCGTAAGTCTATCAGTGATATCAAAGTCATCCATGATATACGCTGACATCTCATGTGCGTAAATCTGTTCTTTCTCACCGGTATTAAAATCAGTTCCACCAAAGCTCACCTCTGCAAAACTTGGAGTGTAGCGGTGATTGACATAACCAAGACCAAACTTCACACGATGTTTTGAGTTAGGAAAATAGCTCCAATCATTCTTTAGCGTATAATCTCTTATCCCTGAAGTTAATTTGAAGGTAAAATCATCTTGCCCTCCATCAAAAGCAAAATTGTACTGAGTAAATGTGGCTGTAGTGTTAGTGAAAATTCTTTCACTGAAAAGATGATTCCAACGTAAGGACGTAGTGGCGTTTCCCCATGGAATCTTAAAATCAATATTTGCTTCGGGCAAGACAAATCCGAATTTATCTTTACCAAAATATCCAGAGAGATAGACTCTATCCTTCTCTGATATTCTCCAGTTCACTTTGGCATTCAGGTCATAGAAATAATACCCCGTCCCTTTGTATTCAGTGTTCTCAATCAAAGGTCTCGTGAGCACATCTATGTATGTTCTTCGAGCTGAGATAATGAAAGAGGCTGTGTCCTTTTTTATGGGTCCTTCAAGAGTAAGACGCGATGAGATAAGTCCTATACCACCACTCGCGGAGAAATTCTTCATATTCCCTTCATTCATGGTAATATCAAGAACTGATGCTAACCGACCCCCGTAATTCGCAGGCATTCCACCTTTGATAAGTTCAACGTTCTTAATAGCGTCAGAATTGAAAACAGAGAAGAATCCGAATAAATGGGAGGCATTATATACCACAGCTTCGTCAAGGAGAATCAAGTTCTGATCAGGACCTCCACCGCGTACATAGAATCCGGCATTTCCTTCACCTATGGAAGATACTCCAGGCAATAATTGAATGGTCTTAAGAATGTCTACTTCTCCGAATACGGCTGGGAGAGACTTCACCTGTTGAACATCAAGTCGAGCGACACTCATTTGAGTGCTTTCCACATTGCTTCTGCGCTCTGCTTCTATGACTACTTCTTTGAATAAAATGCTGTTCAATTTCAGTTCAATTTTCTTGGAGACATTTCTTTGTAGGGAGATTTTCTCCTCATATGCTTGATAGCCAAGAAACGCAACACGAAAGTCATACTCTCCTTCGGGTAAGGTCAATGAGAAGAAACCATAGGTATTAGTTGTAGTTCCTTTTAAGCCTTCTTTCTCGTAAACATTGGTCCCAATAAGTGTTTCACCTGTAATAGCATCATAGACATAGCCTGAGATAGTAAAAGACTGAGCGAAAAAATTAAGCGAAAAAAGGAGGAGAATACACAGAAGAAAAATACGTGTCATACCAATATTAAACATTTCATGATTCGCAAGAATGACCAAAGCTAATCAGTCATGCTAAATGGAAAACACCAATCTACATGATAATAAGCATTACCATTCGAAGATTGAGACATCAATAGTGAGTATATAGCTTCACTGATTTACATGAGTAGGCTTCTAGATTGCAGCGTTCTGATTGAACAGACTAGTGATATAGGCCAAAGTATTGGTCATACTAGAACCTTGACCTGTTGAGAGTGCGAAATCTGACGTGAATAAGTCGACTTGATGCAGATCAGTAATAGAGGGGTCGCATGCGCCATAGGCACGATTCACCCTTAGGGGTTTAGGATTAGCTAATTTCAAAGCTGAGAACTCTTCGCAGTTCAGAGAGAATAGTGAACCTTTCGTCACTTGATTGACTTAAGCTAAAGCCGATCTAAGAGTCGAGGCAGAAAAAAGTTCAAACTCTTGAGACAAATCATTAAAAACACCCTTTGTCTCAGATTCATTGTTCATGGTCAACACGGCAACTTGAAGAACTGTTTCATCTTCTCCAATTTACAGAGAGAATCCAATTAAACATGTAATCATCGCTGCCATTAACATCAGCAGTCGTGATGTGATACATCCCACGAAGCGACAAAGCCAGTCAGAGAAATCCAGATTGGTAAAACTTTTCATAGTAATTGAAATTTGATTAATAAAACATACACGAATTCTCGAATAATGACGTCAATCATTCGATTAAGTGACAGCTATACTCTACCAACCAAAAAGATCATACCCATTAATGGGTATTCTCATATTCAACTGATTCAAAGGGGATTTACTAGTTAAATCAAGGCTTTCACCTTACCCCTTGCCTATAAAATGGGGTCAATTTTAAATCTATAAAAACAAAAAAAAGGCGATTCTTATCAGAATCGCCTTTAACAATAAATAGATTTAGATACTTAAGCCTTCTCTTCGACCAAAGCCTCTCTTTCTGCTTTTGAAGCTAGAAGTTTCTCGTATTCTTCCTTTGATCCAACGACTCTTCCCATAAATTCCCTAGCACCCGTTCCTGCTGGAATCAAGTGACCAACGATTACATTTTCCTTCAATCCCATCAAGTGATCCACCTTACCGCTTATAGCAGCTTCATTCAAGACTTTAGTAGTCTCTTGGAAGGATGCTGCAGAGATAAAGCTCTCTGTCTGCAAGGAAGCCCGAGTGATACCTTGAAGTAATGGATACGAAGTAGCTGGTACCGCCTCTCTCGCGTCAGCCAAGCCTTTGTCATTTCTCTTTAATTGAGAATTCACATCACGCAGATTACGTGAAGTAATGATTTGACCAAGTTTAAGCTCATCCGTCTCTCCAGTTTCTGTTACCACCATCTTACCGAAAATCTCATCATTCACTGCAGCGAATTCAGTCTTGTTCACACTTTGATTCTCAAGAAGCTTAGTGTCTCCTGGGTCAGCGATAATCACTTTACTCATCATCTGTCTTACGATGACCTCAAAGTGCTTGTCATTAATCTTCACACCCTGCAGACGATATACTTCTTGAACTTCGTTCACCAAGTATTCCTGAACCGCTGTAGGTCCTTTGATCGCCAAGATGTCAGATGGAGTAATAGCTCCGTCAGAAAGTCTCATACCAGCTTTCACGAAGTCATTCTCCTGAACGAGGATGTGCTTGGAAAGAGAAACGAGATACTTCTTGATCTCACCCGTCTTAGATTCTATGATAATCTCACGGTTACCACGCTTGACCTTACCATAGCTTACGATACCATCAATCTCAGAAACAACAGCTGGGTTAGAAGGATTACGTGCTTCGAAAAGCTCGGTTACCCTTGGTAGACCTCCCGTAATGTCTCCTGATCTTCCAGATACTCGTGGAATCTTCGCAAGGATTTCTCCTGTTCCGATTTTCGCGCCATCCTTCACATTAATGTGAGCACCTACAGGAAGTGAATACGAACGCAAAACATCCTTGCCTTTCATCAGCTGAATCTCAGGGTTCTTCTTCTTATCCTTAGTCTCAATGATTACTTTCTCACGGTATCCTGTGGCCTCATCCACCTCTTCTCTGAAGGTGATACCATCCTCTACATTCACGAATTGGATTTTACCATCCATCTCTGTAAGAATCAAGGCGTTATATGGATCCCAACGACAGATAACATCACCTTTACTCACTTTCTTCTTCTTTCCTACAAGATATTCAGAACCGTAAGGAATGTTACTGGTCATGAGTACGATACCTGTATCTGGATCTATGATTTTCATCTCAGCAGAACGACCTATCACCACCTCAATGGAATCATCTCCTTCTTTCCTAATAACAGTCTTCAACTCGTCTATCTCCAACTTACCGTCATGCTTCGCTGTTACAGCGTTTTCATCTGCAATGTTCGAGGCGGCTCCACCAATGTGGAAGGTTCTTAATGTAAGCTGTGTTCCTGGCTCTCCTATGGACTGTGCAGCAATAACTCCCACCGCTTCACCCACAACTACCATAAATCCGGTAGCAAGGTTTCTTCCGTAGCATTTACCACATACTCCACGTTTCATATCACAGGTCAATACCGAACGAATCTCTACTTCCTCGATTCCTTCTTCCTCGATGCGCAGTGCAATCTCCTCAGTAATCTCTTCACCAGCTTCAAGTAAAAGCTCCTTTCCGCGAAGATCATATAGATCATGTACAGTGCATCTTCCAAGGACTCTGTCCTTCAATGACTCCACGATGTCCTCATTCTTTTTTAAGGCAGTCACTACAAGACCACGAAGTGTTGCGCAATCATCATTAGTGATGATTACATCTTGAGCAACGTCAACCAGCCTACGGGTAAGATACCCTGCGTCAGCCGTTTTAAGTGCCGTATCTGCAAGTCCTTTACGAGCTCCGTGAGTAGATATAAAATACTCAAGAATGGACAGCCCTTCCTTGAAGTTAGAGAGAATAGGATTCTCGATAATCTCTTGACCTCCAGAAGTTCCTGACTTACGTGGCTTAGCCATCAATCCTCTCATTCCACTCAACTGACGAATCTGTTCCTTAGATCCACGAGCTCCTGAGTCAAACATCATATAGATAGA
>CALFHF010000184.1 GCA_937875855.1 uncultured Flavobacteriales bacterium | reverse complement strand
GATGGGAAGAAGAGGAACTCTGGAGGCCTCAAGGATTTTATTATCCGTTACAAATCCAGCCTTAGATATTCTATACTCAATCTTCTTCTCAAGTAAGATAGTGTAGAACTTCTCATTAATGTCAAACAGACGCTGATAACGTGCAAACTCTAGTTCTTGCGCAGGTATATTCCTGAACGTCTGTTCTATGTCCTGCGCTTTCTCTTCAAGGATTCTTTTCTTAGTGAGGACTTTGGACTCTAAGGAGACTACGCTTTCTAAAATGAGTTTCTTCTGTATGTCTATCCTATAATTGATAGCTTTCATGTTCTCACTGTCATCAGTCACATCATAGTACTTCTCTTCTTTATTCTTTAAGAGATCATTTAGCTGAACTAAAAGACTGTTTAATGTGGCTTCATATTGTGTGCCAGCTAAGAGTGAGATTAACTTATAGACATCCACATCCTTAGGGTCATATTTGGAAATGGATTTGACTTCTTGGAGGAGCGAATGCTCAAGTTCGAGCTGGACAATATCATTCTCATAATCCGTGAGCCTATCCATATACATGATAGTTACCTCAGACAGATTCGTAAGGCGATGTTCTTGTTTGAAGGAATTAAGCAAGAATTCTGCGTTTCGAAGGTTGTATGCGACAGTGTCTAACTGTTCTTCAATGAACTCTAGTACTTTCTCAGCACTTTCCTTCTTGCGCTCTTTATCATATTCTAGAAAAGTGTACGCATGTGCCATAACTAAATCGCTAGCAAGCTTTGGGTTCGCATCCTCACATAGAATTTGTATAGTTTGCGCAGTAGGATTAAGCACTAAAGCACTTACTCTGCTATAGAATTCATTACAGAGCTTCTCAGGAGTTTCAAATGTGAAATACTTCGAGTAATCCATTCCCTTGATCATGCTCTCAGGGTTCAGGAGATTAACTTCAAAGGAAACTTCGTTCAAGACGACTTCATCTCCATTACTGAAGGGACCAAGTTCTCTTCCTTTATCTGAGATGAAGAAGTCATAGTTATCATCGAATCGAATGAAATAAGCTTTCTGAATAGCTATAAGAGAATCTGAGATCTGGACATTAGACACTTGATATCCACTCTTATTATAATGGTCACTGCTTCGTACACGACCTTGTTCGAAATAACGAACATCAATCTGCATGCTCTCAATTGTTCGAAGCAGAAGGAAGCGCGAACGAAGTAGTTCAATATCTGAAGACAACGCATTGTCGTCAAAGTATTGATCAACATTCAGAATCTTATTCGCTTTATCACTCTTTTCTAGCTGAAGTGTA
>CALFHF010000183.1 GCA_937875855.1 uncultured Flavobacteriales bacterium | reverse complement strand
GGCTTGGTACTTCCTTGAACGCTGATCTGACCAGACCTGTGGATCACATTGGCTTGAAAATCAAAAAGGTTCTTAAAGACAAGCTTATTACTTATTCTGCTATTCCAAGCCCAAGTCTCGAAACCATAGTCTACCCCCTCAAAGACTCCTTCTTGAACATTATAATATACGTTTACACTTCCGCTTATTTTCCATGGTCCAATCACTTCCATATTGCCACTAAATTCTGAACCAAGCGAATATCCATTCCCTAAGTTAATAGGGAAAGTATATGTTCCCGTATCAGCTGCTTGTGTTATACGAGTTATAGAACCTTCCTCGAGCCTAGAATAGAGTCCAAAGATGATAGAGCCTTTCTGAGTCCTAGTGAGTCTATTGAACTCAATGTTATGGCTGTACTCAGGATTCAAATCAGGATTCCCCCCATAGAAATTTCTAGAATCTCCGTATCCATAGAAAGGGATAAGAAACCGAAAGCGTGGTCTATTAATCCTTCGGCTATAGTTCAATTGATAAGAGTTTGAACTGCTGCACTTAAAAGTCAAGAAAGCACTCGGGAAGAAGTTCAAGTAATCCCTCGGGTTCTTTTCTTGAGTTAGAAGTAATTCTGTTTGAATATCCGAATACTCTGCGCGCAGCCCCAGTTGATATGCCCACTTGTTTTTTTCTGAGGTATAAGTCGCGTAGCCCGCACTGATCCATTCTTCATACCGCAGTTCATTCGTGAATGCAGGTAGAAATATCCAATCTCCTTCAAACTGCTCTACTTGAAATGTGTTCTTAATACTCCTTGATCCGGAGCGAAGTCCGAATTCTAGCTTCTTACTTTCAGATAATGGATGTACATAATCAGTCTGTACTACTAGGTTATGCTCATTCTCTGCATTTTCGGAACGTTGGCGCAATACTCCTATTCCCTCGGTCCCGAAATCCTGCTCAATAGAGGCTTCTTCTGTGTCTGTTGTTCTATTGCTTTTAATATCAAAAGTCCATATGTGGTCCTTTTCGGCAAAGGTTTTAATGAGATTTACATCGAATTCAAGATTATCTGTGTCCTCTGATTCTTCTTCTGTGCGCAATGAATAACGGGTGTTATCTCCGGCCTGATTGAAATCAAAATACTTCAGGGCCATTGAATTGTTCCCTTTTGCTTTGCTTATGAGTCCTGAGATAGTTAATGTCCAATGGTCATCTATATTCCAATCAGCTCCTAATCTTGCATTCACACTGCTTCCTCCGCGAATATGATTTCGTTCATTCTTAAAAGAATACGAAGTATCTGCTGTTTCAAAGCGTTGATTTATCTTACCAAATCCAGGGTTCTCTTGGAACCTATATCCCATGCTTGTGAAGAGATTCCACTTGTCCTTTCTCCAATTTAGGTTCCCTGAGGCACCATACAATGAAGGAAATCCGGCAGTGAGGTCTATGGCACCATTGACTCCTGATCGTTGATCCTTTTTCAAGATGATATTAATGATTCCTACTTCGCCTTGAGCCTCATATTTGGCTGATGGATTTGTGATAATCTCTATGGACTCTATCATGTCCCCTTGAAGCTGCCTCAGTGCCGAGTTTCCTGATATCCCTGTCAATCCTGAAGGTTTACCATTTACAAGAATTCGTACGTTCTCACTCCCACGAAGGCTCACATCACCTTCTACAGAAACAGAGACTGAAGGGACATTATCAAGAATCTCGGCTGCATTTTTACCTCTGTTAGATAGGTCTTGCTGCACATTGATTACACGTTTATCTATCTGCAGCTCCATCTGAGATTTATCTGATACAATCTCCACCGTTTGAAGCTGCTCCATATCTTCATCAAGCAGTATTTCACCTAACTCTAAAGTGCTTGACAGGAGCAGGACGGGTCCCCTCCATTGGTCTTTGAATGCAAGAAAGCCTACTTTAAAAAGGTAATTCCCAGGAGCTAACCTCATAACCACCTTCCCTTCCATGTCACTTGCCGCACCTTGAACTAAGGTGGAGTCTACTGCAGTATATGCCATGAAATTCGCATAAGGCAATGGGTGAGCATAGCTATCTAATATGAGTGCTTTTACTAACGTTCCTGTTTTCTCCCCCTGCCCCTTTGATTCATTAACACAGAAAAAGACTGTCAATGTCAAGAGCAATCCACCCCTCAATAGCACGTTTACTTTCATGTTACAAAGATTATTAATAATGAAGGAATTAATGAACTGCTCATCCAAATACCAAAAACTTTATATTTGCGCCCCGAAATAAGACCAGAACAATGCTAAATGGTCTAATGGCGAGATAGCTCAGTTGGTTAGAGCACAGGATTCATAACCCTGAGGTCGGGGGTTCAAATCCCCCTCTCGCTACAGAATGAGGTCCTCCTGTGTAGGTGGACCTTTTCTTTTTTTATTATCAACCTCTTGAGCGAAGTGCATTTTCTTCGCTATCTTGGTCCACAAGCTATTTTATGCTTTCATGGAAAAAATCGAATTAGAATTTGTACTCAGAACATCAATCAAGGTCTTATACACCGTGATTAGCACCCCAAGTGGATTAAGTCGCTGGTTCGCTGATGATGTCAATATCAATAGGGACGGGTCCTTTTCCTTTATATGGGATGGATCTCAAGAAGATGCAAAATTGCTTGGAAAGAAGCGCGATGAATTTGTGCGGTTCAAGTGGTTAGAGGATGAGGAAGATGAAAACTACATGGAATTCAAGATCAATGTGGACCCTATGACTAATGAGGTAGCCCTCATCATTACAGATTTCTGTGATGAAGATGAAGTCGAAGATACTGCCGGGCTCTGGACCAAGCATGTAGAAAAACTTAGACAGAGCATAGGTAGCTAACCTTATTCCTTTCCAAGCAATGCGAAAGCTGAGTCAGCTTGTCATCAAGACGTTCCTTGGGCCATTCCTTTTGACCTTTATACTTATCCTGTTCATACTTCTCATGCAATTCGTATGGAAGTACCTTGATGACCTTATGGGAAAAGGGCTGGACTTGAGTATAATCATGGAACTCTTGCTTTTCCAGAGTACAAACCTGGTCCAATTGGCCTTGCCGCTGGCAGTTCTCCTTTCATCTATTATGACCTTCGGAAATCTGGCTGAGAACTATGAGCTAGTCGCACTGAAATCTTCAGGACTGAGCTTGTTCAGGATTATGAGGCCTTTAATCGTCTTGATTTTTCTTATTGCCATAGGGGCCTTCTTCTTTTCTAATCATGTCACACCTTATGCGAATCTGAAGTCTCGTTCCCTGCTTTATGACATTGTGCATCAGAAACCTTTATTAGAAGTTAAGGAGGGCGTTTTCTACAATGGCCTGGAAGGATATAGTATTCGTGTGGGGAAAAAGGATGTGGAAGATGAGACCATGCATGATGTCCTTATATATGATCATAGGGACGCAGAGAAAGGAAATTCCACCGTTATTCGGGCCCAATCAGGACGCATGGATAAGACCCTGTCAGGAAGATACATACTCTTCAGACTTTTCGATGGTGATAGTTATGATGAGCAAGGAGCTGCGAAACGTGGCGATCCTAGCATGCCCTTCGTGCGTTCTGAATTTAAGGAAATGGTTCTACGAATAGACCTCTCCAGTTTTGATTTTAAGGAAAGTGATGAGGAGCAATGGACGAACAACATTCCAATGCAAAACCTAAGTCAACTAAGTACTACTGCAGATTCGCTCACCGCTCAAGTGGAACGAAGGAAAGGTGCCATCCATTCGTATTTGCAAAAGAACCTCTTCGTGACTCGAGACAGTCTGAAAAAGGATATCGTATTAAAGACTGATGTTCATTCTTCAATAGATTCCTTGAGTCAAAAACAGAAAGAGCGCTTGTACCGAATCAGTTACAATATGGTCAACAATTCATCGGCTTATCTGAAAACGGCCGAAGAAGATTTAAACAACAGGAGAATATTCATCAACAAACATTGGAACGAGTGGCATCGTAAATTCACACTGTCTTTTGCGTGTATAGTCCTTTTCTTTATTGGAGCACCCCTAGGAGCCATCATCAAGAAAGGAGGCCTCGGTCTGCCAGTGGTTTTCTCCATCATCTTCTTCCTTATATTTCACATAAGTTCAATAACAGGCGAAAAAATGTCAAACTCTGGAAGTCTTGAACCTTTTGAAGGAATGTGGCTAAGCACTAGCATACTAACACCCATTGCTGTATTTTTGACCTATAAGGCTGCTAATGACTCGGCATTATTCGATCGAGGCACTTATGAGAAATTAATCAAACGCATGCTCTCTCTTCCAAAGAGGGACAACAGATGAAGGTACTTCAACTCTGCCATAAGCCTCCAATACCGGCCATCGATGGCGGCTGCATTGCTATTAACAACCTTACTAAAGGATTGTTGGAGGATGGTCATGAAGTCAAGGTATTGTGTGCAAGCACTCACAAGCATCCTTTCAAGGAGCATCTAATTCCTGAAGAGTACAAGAAGAATACGGGGATAGAAGCCATTTTCGTTGATACGAAGATGAACTTTGTAGATGCCTTCTCTAATCTCATCACACGTGATGCTTATAACGTCTCTCGATTCTTCTCAACAGATTTAGATATTGCCTTAGAGAAAAATCTCAGAGACAAGGATTTCGATATAGTTCAATTGGAGAGTCTTTTCATGACTCCATACATTGACACTATTAGAAGATTCAGTAAGGCGAAAATTATTCTGAGATCTCATAATCTGGAATACAAGATTTATCAGCGCATGGCTCTTCTATCGGCAACAGGTCCTAAAAAAGCGTATCTGAATATTCTTGCCAATAGGCTTAAAGTCTATGAATTGGCCATCCTTGATAAAGTGGATGGCATAGCGACCATTAGTCCAGAACATACACGAAATTTAGAGCAATTTGATTGCCAAACTTCGATTCAAACTATCCCCTTTGGAGTCGATACAAGTGAATATGCAGTTGAACGACCCTATCATTTCAAGCCTACCCTCTTTCATCTTGGCGCTATGGATAGGATGCCAAATGTGGAAGGAATGGATTGGTTCTTAAAGGAGGCTTGGCCAAACATTCTGAATGAATTTCCACAGTTCAGTCTTCACCTTGCAGGAAAGGAATCAAGGAGTTACAACATAGCTGCAAGCCATAAAAATATAGCGCTTGATGGTGAGGTTTCAAGTGCAAAGAAATACATGCTTTCTAAGGGAATCATGATTGTCCCCCTATTGTCAGGCGGTGGAATCAGAATTAAAATTATAGAAGGAATGGCCTTGGGAAAAGTGGTGATTACTACAAGTATTGGTGCCAAAGGTATAGACGTGACTCATGGAAAAAACATTCTAATCGCTGATACTGGTGAAGAATTTGTGCAGAGGATAAGAGAGATTCACGAAAAGCCAGAACTTCTAGAGAATATCTCGACCAATGCCCGATTGTTTATCGAGCAGAACTATGCTAATTCAGTGGTGACAAGGGACCTCGTCAAGTTCTATGAGAATTGCTTGAAATACAAGGTCAACGACCCAGTCTCTTAACCCCCCCTTTTATTCTCTGAACATCCTTTGATCGTGTACCTTTGCGGCATGAATGCAGCAGCAAAGGATATCCGCCTTGACAGCGTTGAAGAAGCTATTGAGGATATCAAACTTGGAAAAGTCATTATCGTAGTAGATGATGAGGACAGAGAGAATGAAGGTGATTTCATCACCGCAGCCGAATGTGTCACTCCACAAATCATCAATTTCATGGCCACACATGGCCGTGGACTCATATGTGCTCCGCTCGTTGAATCGCGTTGTGATGAATTAGGATTAGACCTTATGGTCTCGCAGAATTCCGCGCAATTCGAAACCCCTTTTACTGTCTCTGTTGACCTTATTGGACATGGCACGACTACGGGTATTTCTACTGCTGATCGTTCTAAAACTATTAAAGCCCTTGTCGACCCTGCTACACATCCATCAGAACTGGGTAAACCAGGTCACATCTTTCCACTCAGAGCAAAAGAAGGCGGTGTGCTCAGACGCGTAGGTCACACAGAAGCTTCAATAGACTTAGCTAGACTTGCTGGATTCAGACCTGCCGGAGTCTTAGTAGAGATTATGAATGAGGATGGAACCATGGCTCGCCTTCCTGAACTTAGGAAGATTGCAGATAAGCATGATTTGAAGCTCATTAGTATCGCAGATCTTATTGCTTATAGATTAAAGCATGAAAGCTTGATTGAGGAAGTAGTGAAAGTGAATCTACCCACTTCATATGGCGATTTCAAATTAGTCGCATATAAGCAGACGACCAATGAAATGGAGCATCTCGCTCTTATCAAGGGTGAATGGAAAGAAGATGAACCTATCTTAGTCAGAGTTCATTCTTCCTGCATGACAGGTGACATCTTCGGCAGTTGCAGATGTGATTGCGGACCTCAGCTTCACCAATCCATGGAGATGATTGAGAAAGCTGGTAAAGGCGTTATCATCTATATGAATCAAGAAGGACGCGGAATAGGATTGGTGAACAAGCTTAAGGCCTACAAGCTGCAAGAAGAAGGATTGGATACCGTTCAAGCAAATATTGAATTGGGATTCAAAATGGATCAACGCGACTATGGAATAGGTGCTCAAATGTTACGTGCTATTGGCGTGAGTAAAATGAGATTACTCTCGAACAATCCTCAAAAACGAACCGGGCTTGTCGCCTATGGCCTGGAGATTGTAGAGAATGTGCCTATAGAAATAGGCGCTAATAAGCATAACAAGAAGTACTTGCGCACCAAGAAAGAGAAGATGGGCCACGACTTGCGCTTGGAGGATAACCGCATAGCCTGACCATGGTTGAAGCTGCGCTCAACGCCCTTTCTGCGCTGCAATCTACAGGAGAAAGTGACATCCCTGCGGGAAATTTTCCAAGCAGCAGATATCATCCTCTTTTTCGTTTTAAAAGAACTGAAGACAATGTCTATTTCGTTTCCTGGATTCTTCAATCCTTGAAGCGAAGCTCTCCCCTTTTTTCTATACCTGAAAAGGATGTAGCCCAATCTATTATCACGAAGGCAGAGGCTTCTCTGATTCACTATAGAAGCAGGTATGGTGGCGCTGCGTATAATTTCTATCGCGCTGATGAATGGTTCCCGAATGGGGTTTTCCTGAAGTACTTCAAGACCTTTCAACCCACTGACGATGCTGATGATTCAGCTATCGCCTATCGTGGCCTTGCCAATGCGAAGGAGTTTATTCCTGAGCTAAAAAGCCACCTAGAGGAACAAGCAAATGGCCGAAATGGTAAATTCCTTAAAAGAGGACCTGTCTCCTATAGAACAAAGGCTTTGTATAACACTTGGATAGGAAGCAAAGGATTATTCGTGGATTTGGACTTAGTCGTGGTTTGTAATATTCTGATGTTCAATGCATGCTACGAATTGGAGAAAACTGCCTTGGACCGTTCAAATATCCAGTTTGTTCTTGATGTTGTGAAATGCAAGAGTCACTTAAATGAGAAGTGGTCGCTTTGTGCTTGGTATCCTAATGATGTTGTGATTCTTTACAATATCGCTGATCTCTTGATCACTTCATTTTATCCAGAATTAGAGCAGATCAGAGAACAAATAGTAGAAGACTTGACCCATCTACTTGGCACTAAGCAAGATGCAGTTTCACGTGCATTGACGGAGAGTGCATTAATGAAATGTGGACAAAACCCAAGTGGTTCTTTAGAGGTAGTTAGCCTAGAGTCCTATTTAAATGAAAATCAACAGTTCAGTTTTGGAGTCATCCCATTGCTACATCCATTTGATGGTCGATGGGCTCAGCGCATTTCTTCTTTATCCCTATTCAGAATGCACTATCGTTGTGATGCTCAAGCGTTGTGCATACTTATAGAACATGAGCTGCTAAGCAGATCTTGACCATACTCATATCGAGAAAAAGAAAAAAGAAACAAGGTCCTATAAGCCGGGTTCTGTCCTCTATAGCCGAGGCTAAAGAGCTTCATCATTTATCTACTCGACCTACCCTTCCCGCAAGAACAGCCGAGGCTGTTCACATGGACGGGACGCCCATGAAGGTCCCTTGCGGGACTTATGCGGGATTTACATGGTCTTTCATCCCCTAAGGTTTACTCAAGCTATCACCATCACTGATGACACTGGTAGGCTCTTACCCCACCTTCTCAGCCTTGCCTGCATCCCCTGAAGGATACATAGGCGGTTTAAATCTCTGCAGCACTATCTGTCATGATATCCTCACGCATATCATGCCTCCTTTTTCAAAGAGTAGGGCTCCCTATGCTGCCCGGACTTTCCTCCATCACGCTAAAAGCGCAACAGCGATGAAGCAGACCTTGTTCCAAGCCGCTAAGTTCTTAATTCTTTTGGAGGGTGAGGGTAGTTTGTTGGCAGTCGATAGAGTTAGAAAAGGAACTATTGCCTATCCTAGTCTCTTCAGCTCAATCAATGTCACTTCAGGCGCCATACCCACACGTCCTGGGAATCCGAGCACGCCCATACCTCTATTCACATGTATGAACTGTTCCCCTTCTTGATAGAGTCCCGCCCATCGCTTATAACGGAAACTTATTGGGCTTAACTTTATTCCTAGGGCCGGAATCTCCAGTCCCATCTGCATACCATGCGTGTGACCTGAGAGCGTCAGGTCTATGTTGGTCTTTCCTTGCACTTGATATTCGAAATGAGTGGGATCATGGCTCAAGAGCACTTTAAACCCGTCTTGATCTACTCCGACCATTGCCTTTTTCAAGTCACCTATCTCTCCGAATCCCTTGCCCCAATTATGCACTCCCACTAACGTAATGAACTCTCCTCCTATATTGAGTCTCACATGTTCATCTTCCAATAAACGAAAGCCCATAGCGGCATGAACTTTTTTCAATCTGGATACGCTATCAGCCTGTTCTTCCTTATTCCATGGCCCATAATGCGCATAATCATGATTCCCGAACACGGAGTATTTTCCATGTTTAGCTTTTAATGCTGCAAAGACGGGCTCCCAGCCTTCTGCTTCTTGAGCATGTTCATTCACCATATCTCCTGTGAAAAGAATCAGGTCAGGATTTAGCTCATTCACCATATCAACCATGCGCTTGATGGGTTCATAATCTCTCACGAAGGATCCTAAATGCGCATCTGATAACTGTACAATGCGAAGGCCATCAAAGGCAGCCGGAAGTTTTCTTGAGGAGATTTCATTGGACAAAACCCTAAACGCATATTTCCCTTTGGTTACTCCATATGCGAATGCTCCAACCATGAAGGCACTGATTCCAAGTCCGATTTTAGTAATGAATCGTCTGCGCTCCCAGTCAGTTCCTGAATTCGCTATTTTCATGTATCCATAGCCAGCCGCATTGAAAAAATCATCAACTAATAAGAAGCCTGAAAAAATCACTTTAGGTATGAAGAGAATCGAGAAGAATGAAGCAAAGACTAGCCAAAATATGGGATGCTCTGTTCTGATCAAATTGAAATAGATGATCATGACTATCATGGCCAGAATCACTACACCAGATATAGTCCAATAGCTTATGATATATGCCCTTCTTAGGGCCCCTTGGTCTACATCTATAAAATGATAAAGACCTCTAAAAACATACAGGTCAAGCACAATCAGAAGTGCAGATACTATTATAATGGCTTTAATCAAAAAACTCGGTCAAGCGTCCCATGACTTGGGATTTATTATTCAATTCTTCGAATTCATGCTCTGGAATTGAGTCTTTTGTCACGCCACCTCCAGTGTAAATCTTGACTTGACTTGCATTCACCTCCATACAGCGAAGGTTCACAAAATACTTAGAATAGTCGTGTTTCCTTACCCCAAGATAGCCGCTGTAGTAGTCTCTATCTTCCATCTGTAGGCTGTGCAAAAGCTCCAAAGCTTCTTTTCTAGGACTACCACATACGGCAGGTGTGGGATGTAATGTTCTTAGAACGTCATATTCTGATCCTTTGAATTCAAAGCTTAAATCAGTACAAAGGTGCTCTAAGTGACCTGCCTGTTTATTATGTATCTCTGACGCACTCACTTCTTGGATTCCAACACGCGACAATGCCTCTAAGATGAACGTTGTGACTAATTCTTGCTCTACATATTCCTTATCCGTCCATATATCGCTTTCTCTGTTACGTGTACCAGCTAAGGACATGCTTTTGTATTCATCCTTATCCCTTGACAACAGAAGCTCTGGACTTGCCCCAATCCAAGAATTTTGACCAGGAATACGAGTCCAATGCATGAAGGCGTCTTTATAATGCTTCACACCACTTAAGAAGATCTCTGACTCTGATCTTTTAGTCTCCATATACTTCTCAATATGCAGAACTACTTTATTCAGTGTACCTTTTTTTATCTCTTCAATAGCCTTTGCACAGCTCTCCATATAACTCTGAGCAGGAACCTTTGGCGGTTTCGTCTTTTTTCTTGGCAGAGGTTCGCACGCATCTACCATACCTTCATCGAATGACTCTATGTCTCCGAGGTACTTCTTTCCTATAAAGAGAGTTCTTTTCTTCCCTGTAATGAAAGGGTGAATTATGAACGAATCGCCTTGATTGGCATTGTCATCAAACGCTCCTAGCGCTAAATACACCACTTCATCATTAGGGAATCTAAATAGCGTGAATAGCTCTTTAGACTGCTCTAAATGCGCAATTTTAGCCTCTATATTCATTCCTTTTTCAATGGTCTTACCATCACAGATAATTTGCACA
>CALFHF010000182.1 GCA_937875855.1 uncultured Flavobacteriales bacterium | reverse complement strand
CGATGCAGCACTAATGGTCCACACATAAACTCCATCTGTTACAAAATAATCTTCTGTAGTGATTCCCTGACCATTCCATCGTGTGGGATATTGTTTGGTCTCAAAAACCTTTGAACCCCATCTGTCATAGACTTGGAAGGTGTAATTAGCAGGGTCAAGGTCTTGAACCATAACTTCTAGATAATCATTGATCCCATCATCATTAGGACTGAATGCTGTTGGAATGAAAATTTGAAGTTCATCAAGAATCTCGATTTCCTTTTTCAACGTATCAGTGCATCCAATGGAATCAGTGATGACGAGTTGAACAACGTATATCCCAGGATTTGTAGGGAAATTAAAGAAGGGTTCATCCTCATCTGACGTACCAAGAACTAGAGGGTAACCGAAACTCCATTCATTCACCAGGTTTCCATCAGAGAAATTGATGAAGGAAATCTGTGGGTCAAAGAGAGAGGTATAAGGTGGTTCAGCAGCGAAATTCGCAAGAGGAGGAGTAGGAGATGGAATTAGGATGTTTTCATTTCCCATACATCCATTTGCATCTTGGATAATCACATTATGCATGCCGCTGCACAGTTCCTCGCTCATAGCTTCAGCTTGGAAAGTATCTCCTCCATCAAAACTATAGAACTCAGCAACTTCGCTATATACTATGGCAATTCCATTACAGAACCCCGCACATTCTTCACGCTCGGTATAGATAGAATCAATAAGCGGAGCAGGGGGCTGATCTATAAAGAAGGTTTCAGTACTGGAACAATCTTGGTTATCAGTTAAGGTGACAATGATATTTCCGAAACAGAGATCTTCACGTGTTCCAGCTGCTGGACCAGCATTACCTGAAGAGAACGTGTAGGTGTAATTAGATGCAGGAGCAATGATTCCACCAGTACCTGTTACTTGTATTTCTCCTGAGCATTCTCCAAAACACAATGGTTCTGTGATGGTAGGTGTCATGACAATTCCATTGAAGAAAGTCACATTTATATCATCAGTATTTGGACATGAAAGCCCTTCAGTATCAATCCAAGTTAGGGTGTATGTACCAGGCGTAGTTGCGCTTACTATGGTATTCGCGGAGTTTATGTTGGCAAATGAAATTCCAGAACCTGCAGGGGCAGACCATTGACCTATTCCAACAGCTTGGGCTAACATGGTATAACTCATCGCACATCCGGGTATATCAGGCCCAGCTGTGAGCGCCCCGGAGAGATCTAAATACATAGAATCTACTACAGCACAATCAGGGTGTCCCGCTTCCCATGCGCTGACATAGAACCAGGCAGAGGCGGTAAGGCCACTGGCTAAAGGGTATTGAATGTTTGCATTATTCAGCGGCCCAGCAGGACTCCAGGAATAAACGAAGTCAGCTCCGGGTGGGGAGCAATCTACCGTTCCACTATAAGCTAATCCTGTCATAGGAGTGGTCCCGAATTCCCCATCGTTGAATACGATATCTCCATTGCCATCATATAGGATATATTCATTCTCATTAGCTGAAGTCCCAGGTGTGTAGCTGATTTCTATAAGCGTACCATTAGCTAATCCAGGTAATGGGAAGGTTTGGCTAATACCTACATTTAGAGTGTAGTTATTACTAACTCCACCTATTACAAGCTCTAATGAACCACCGCCCCAGCCGTCTCCCCAGGTATCAGTGAGAACAAGCGAGTAGTCGCATGTTGGAGGAGGAGGAGGAGAACCTACCAGCTCAACTCCCAATGGAGTCACAGCTTCACAGGCAATTTCTTGATCAGGCCAAGCCTCGAATTCGAAAGGTTCAGTGACGACAAGCGTGATTGTAGTGTCAAAGGAGCACCCGAAGTCATTACTAGTAGTAAAAGTGTATTGAAAAGAGCCAGGCTCTGAAGGTGCTACATGAATCGTATTGGCATCAGGTGAGGTGAATACAACATTATTTGCTGAGGTGCTCCAATACGAAGAGTCAGCTTCCTGTCCCCATATAGGAGTGAAAGTCGTGATGCCAGGAAAGAGGTCAGGATTGAAATTGATACCCCAAGCGAAGATATAGCCATCGTCTATTCCAAGATTATCAGTAACCGTAAAAGTCCAAGTTCCATTTAGCGGGCAACCGACTAAGTCGCACAGGTCTTCTTGGCTTTCGTAGATTCCTGGATTCACAATATTAGCAGTGACATTAGCTCCAACATTATTGACATAGGTCACGGCACTTTGATTGCCAGCTTGATAGAGAAATCCTAAAGTTGAAGTAGGGGACCATCCGTAATCATATCCTATACCAGGCCCATTTCCTGGGTCGACTGCTTCTCCAAGGAATGTTCCACCACCACCACTTCCGAAGTTATGCAGCGTCACGCTCGTGTTGTCAGGACATGTGATAATCATCTCCAAGTCACCAAGATAAGAGTGCTCCATATTGATGAAAATCTCTTCCAAGTCGTTACAATCATCCAAAGTAGCCCCAGGCTCAAAGAAATCGAAAGTCAAGGATGAATTGAAGTCAAATCCCAAGTCATCAGCCAAATATGTTTCTCCTGAGACAACCAGTGGAGGCAATGCCGTCCATGTAATTCCATCAACAGCGGTAATAAATTGAGCAGTTTCTCCAAGGCATATCGTATCAGGATGAATGATTTGAATATCAGGTAAAGTGCTCACGATAACTTTCAGAGGTGAAAGGTTCAAGCTCTGGCAACCATTGTTATCCTCAATGGTAAGACTTACAATGAACTCCCCAGCTTCTTGATAAATGTGTGATGCATTGACTCCACTTGCGTTATCTACAGTTCCATCGTCAAAATTCCAGATGTAAGCACCTATAGTGAATCCGGGAGCTGCGTTAGATCCAGCACCTGAAATCTCTACTGGATCTCCTATACAGACTGAGATACTGTCTAGTCCAGCAACTGGAGGAGCAGGAGAGATGAAATTAGAATTTTGAATGGGTTCATCACATGGTGTAGTGCAAGAAATGACTCCCACCCATCCTGGGAATTGAGCTGAATTTCCGGTTGGGGAAATGAATTGAAATGTAAGACATCCTGATACATTCGAAGTGTTTCCAGTGATGGTCAAGCCTTGAAGATCTGTTCCCGTGTAGGCTCCCACTTGGGGAAATGTCGTATTAGTTCCTTGATAGATTATGAGTTTATCGCTATTATTTGGATTAACAGAAAGTTGTAAGCTGAAATTCGAGAATGCAATTTGAACCACATCACCGGGAGTATCTGGGCAAAGGGTATATGTATATGATGAGCCTGAATATGGATTCTCAGTTCCATCATCAGTGAACGTTCCATTACACGTAGTTGCTGTCCCATTCGAGATAGCATATTCATCCTGAGCGGTCAGATTAAAACCGACAAAAAGAAATGAAAAAAATAAGATAGTTCCGCGTAGTAATTTGCTCATCTGTTAGGTTGTTGACGGGAAGTCCAATTCCATGGACTCGCTTACAATTCAAATGTACTTCAAAGCTAGGTTATTAGGCTAGAAAAATATGTCCAGTCTTGGATTGTATAAACAGCTATCTCAACAGGGTGATAAAGCCTCTGTATTCCCTTGCCTTTAAACCAAAGCGGTCACGAGCGATGAGGAGGTAGGTATAGATGTCTGATTTCGCATTCATTCCCGCTCTTCTGTTGGTGCCATTCCAGTGGGCATTGGGGTCTTCAGTCTCAAATACGAGTTCACCTCTTCGATCGAAGATACGGAGCACGTAATAGCTCAGATCCTCATCAAGAATTACGGGATAGAATTCATCATTAAGTCCATCTCCATCAGGGCTAAAGGAGTTAGGAATAAACAAAGTCAGTTCACCGATTACTGGAATGTCTTTACAGAGCTCTGCCTGACAACCCCCTAGTTGCGTTTGAAGATGGAGGCAGACCTCGTAGATTTCATCAATGTCCTCAGGGAAGAAATAGGTTATCCAAGGACCATTTTGAATAAATTGACCATCGACTGACCAGGAATAGGAATTCTGACCAGGACTTTGATTGAAGAAATTACCTACGGGATTAGCAGTGGTTATGGAAGAGGGGTTAACTTGAAACTCAATCTGTGGCCGTGTTGCGACACTCACTTGAATGGAATCCTTGGCTATACATCCCTGATTATCAGCTTCTAGAACCACCCATTCATATTGATTTGTGTTGCTCACATTGGCCCAAGAATAAGTTGCCAAAGGACCAATGTTACTCAGAATATTTTCTAATGGAGACCAAGAATAAGTATATCCTTGATCAGCTGAAAAGAGCACTAACGTATCATCACTACACAGCTGCTTATCAGAACCTAAATCCAGATTAGGTAAGGATTGGACTTGAAGGCTTAAGCTCATTGAAACTGAATTCTGACAACCAGTGAGTTCATCTGTAAGGGAGTTCAAGCTCAGGGTTGTATTCGAAAGAGGGTTGAGTGTAAAGGTCATTCCTTGAGCCGTTATACTTTGAGTAAGGAATCCAGTGCCTAAGTCAAGTTGAAAATTGAAGTCTGAAGCATAAGCGGGAGTAATGCTCAAGAGGACTTGTTCACCTTCACATATGCTCGTATTATCCAAGCTCCACGACACGTCAGGAGTTGGATTAACCGTTAGCTCTACTTGTGGATAAAGCAAGGCATCACATTGAATATCATATAGATAAACTACACTTACGCTGGTTGAGGAGTTAAAACTTACTTGTGTGTCACCCGAATAAGAAACGGTGTCTTGAGCAATTCCATCATAACTTAATCCGAGATTCCATGGACCTGCTCCATCGAAATCTAGGTCAAGAACAAGCTCTTCGCCTTCACATACAGGGCCAGAACTTACCAATGAAACAGTAGGAGCCATCAGCGCAGTGATTACAGCAGATCCTGATGCAGAATTCTCACAGTTCATATCACTTACAGAAACAAGATCATAGGTTCCAGACACTGTTACTGGCAACACGTCCATAGAACTTCCAAGTATGGTATTAAAGGGGTCACTATTTACGGTATAATCTACACTCCAAGGCCCCATGCCAGTTAAATTGACTACGGGTCCAAGCGATGAACCTTGGCAGAATGTTCCTCCTTGCCCAATACTAGCTGTAGGTAATGCTTGCTCAGTAATATTTACTGACCCTTGACTAATACCGGAACAACCATCACCTGTCAGAGATGCAATGGTATACATTCCTGGGTCTCCAGTAGTGAAGGTGTATGTATTTGTGCTGTTTTGCACAGCTTGGAACAGCTGACCGTCCAATAGAATTTCGAATGCCCAAGGGCCATTTCCATCTAATTGAACAGAAATAGTAGCCTGTTCTCCTTCGCATATAGCACTCAATCCTGAAATGGTACTGCTCACTTGCTCAATGAATTGTAAAGGAATTCCTTCAGAATAAGAGAGGCAAACATCTGACATATTGACTAGCCCACTTCCATCATTATTTCCTACCACAGCTGACATGAAATAAACTTGCCCTGAGATTAGAGGAGATTGTAAACTAAAACCTGAGCCGTTTTGAGGTATAGCATCAAGTACATTTCCTAGAATAGTTACATCACCATCATGAAGGACAATACTGAGGACATCATTCGCATCAAGGAAAGAACCAGCAGCTGAATATTGAGGAACTAAAGTTTCTCCAAAGCAGACATTGACAGTATCAGCAGGGTATTGTAAGGTTCCTGAGGTAGAGCCAGAACAATCACAATCCACAATTCCTGATCGAATAACAGGTCCACAGGACAATCCATCGCTTACTGAAAAATTAAAAGGACTTCCATTGGGCATAGTTGAACTTTGGAAGAAATTCCCGGTCAGAGCCTGACCGTTCACCGTGAAATTCCCAGCTCCTCCTTGAATATAGAAAGATACTGTGGCTTCTTGGGTCAGATCATTGCAAGTCACACTGAGACTATAGGTAATCAATGGAGGGAGCACCACGAATGACATGCAGGTATCGTTAAGTGTCGCTTGACAACCAGACCCACTGCTTGGACTCAAATCAGCAAGACAGTAAGGAAGATTAGGGGGTGTGCTAAAGGGAACAGGGAAAGAAATCGTCTGACCATCACTAACATTCTCCAGATAAACAGGACCAAATCCCGTTTCAATAGTAAGATCATAACTAGTCCATTGTCCATTGATGTCGACCACCGCAGTTCCAGGTTGACCGCTGCATAAAGTTCCGCCACCGACCAAGCTTGCACTAGGAGCTTGAGTAAATGTAATATTCACTTGACCGCTACCTGAGGCAGTGCACGTTGGCATAGATGCATCACTAACTTGTGTGATAGAGAACGAGCCTGCGCTAGTAGGAAACACCGTGAAATGATCTCCAACTGCGATAGGCCCTACTATAGAGGTAAGTCCGGTGACCGATGAGAAAACTTGCAATTGAAAAGGTCCATTTCCTAATAAAGTTGGGGTAAGTTCTAGTGACTGTCCAGGGCAGAGTATATGGTTACCAGTCAATGCTGC
>CALFHF010000181.1 GCA_937875855.1 uncultured Flavobacteriales bacterium | reverse complement strand
GATGTTTGGGCTATTCCTTCAGGCTCTTTTCCACCAAAGCAGAAATAAAATGGCTCTTTTTGAGAGGGTGGAAAATATACTTGAGTATGCCCATTAAGCATACGATATAGGCTAGTAGTCCCGCTCTTTGCAGCGCCCACGATAAATACATCAGGCAATATGTGCTCTTGATTACGGTACTTCACCCTCATATCACAATATTAGCCGCCTTGCACATCACCCATAGCTCGAGTACGCTATGGTCCTCACATCCCATTGTTTATATTATGATGCCCAGGACTTCCATAAACAGTGCATCCACCCTAGCTTTACCTCAATACGGATTCGTGATTCAGATGGATCTAATTTCCTTGAAAACCCTTACGTTAATAGGGTAAGGCGAAAACGAAGAAAAAGAAAACTATGCGCCTATTCGACATGATAAATCTGAGTAAGAGTTCTTCGAAAATCACCTTCGAGAAGGCCTTCCTGTATTACATCTTCATCTTTTTCAATTTCCTTATCACTTTCAGAGTCCTTCTCGTGAGCATATTGAATGCGGTAGAATTGATTCTGGAGATGGTCTATATAGGAGCGATTTTCCTTTATCTGGGTTACAGAATTTCCAAGCGAATCTTAACCAGGAATTACACCTTAAATCCTTTTGAGCTGCTTTTATGTGCGCTCTTCATGCTTCCCTTCTTGGCTGGACTTGCATCCTATCTTGAATGGGGTCAACCACTGCTCTATGGCATAGGAACTTTCAGAGATTTCTATCTGATCATAGGAGCTCTTATTGTCTATAACATGCTTCGTAACAAAGAAGTAGAGATAGATTTGGTGGAGAAAGCCATGGTAAGCGTAGCTTGGTTTAATCTAGTGATGTTCTATGGGATGACCTTCTTAGTTGATGCTTCACAATTCAAGGATACCGGTGTTGCAGGAGCCAACGACCTTAAAGGTGGTGAAGTCTATTATAGATTTAACATGTCCTTTATGTTCTTCGGGACTATTTATTATACCGTTAAGGCCTTCATCAAGCGTAAACCTTGGTTGCTTATCTATGCCTTACTCTTCTTGATTTACATTGTGTTCTTTAGGCTAGACAGGACCACCATTGCGGTAACTTTTGGAGCTATTGGAGCCTTTTTCCTTTTCAGGATGACACTTAAGGCCAAGGTGCTAGCACTCTTGCAATATGGAATTCCTGTGGTCTTAGTCTTCATTTTCAGCT
>CALFHF010000180.1 GCA_937875855.1 uncultured Flavobacteriales bacterium | reverse complement strand
GTTATAGTAGTCCAAAGCCGAAGCATACTTCTTGTCTAAGTCATTCTCCTTCTGAATTTTAGAGAATTTAGAACAAGAGCTGAGGCCAAAAACCAAGCAAATCAGTACGAAAACATTTTTCATAAGCGACTGCAAATATACCAGTTGTGCCAACGTAAGAAAGACCTAATCATTATGTAATGAACGCTTTCAGTCGATATCTTGGTGAAAACCGTGCTAGGTCTCGAATTCCTATTCGTACATAATATGGTAAATTTGGCGGCTTAAGCCCTTTTGAAAGCCTTAGCACATGCAAGATATATTCGATAAGATCAAGAAGAACAGAGGTCCTCTAGGACAACACGCCAAGGAATCCCATGGCTATTTCACTTTCCCTAAGTTGGAAGGTCCTATAGGCAATAGGATGATGTTTCGTGGTAAGGATATGCTGGTATGGAGTGTGAATAACTACCTAGGCCTGGCCAATCACCCTGAAGTGCGTAAAGTAGACGCTGACTCTGCTGCTGAGTGGGGAATGGGCTATCCTATGGGAGCGCGTATAATGAGCGGCCAATCTTCTTTCCATGAGAAATTAGAAGATGATCTCTCTGACTTCATGCAAAAGGAAGATACCTTCTTGCTCAACTTCGGCTATCAGGGATGTATGTCAGCCATAGAAGCGCTGGTAGACAGACGTGATGTAATCGTATACGATTCTGAATCCCATGCCTGCATGGTAGATGGAGTGCGTCTGCACCTAGGAAAGCGTTACGTATACAAGCATAACGACATGGAGAGCTTCGCGAAGCAGCTGGAGAATGCACGTTTGTATGTGAAAGAAACCGGAGGAGGAATCCTTGTCGTTACGGAGGGAGTCTTCGGGATGGCGGGTGACCAAGGAAAACTAAAAGAGATTGTATCTTACAAGAAGGAATATAATTTCAGGCTGTTCGTAGATGACGCACATGGGTTCGGCACCATGGGCGAGATGGGTCGTGGCACAGGAGATGCACAAGGTGTGCAAGCGGATATTGATGTCTACTTCGGGACCTTTGCTAAGTCCATGGCTTCAATAGGAGCATTCGTTTCTGGAGATGAGGACATTATGGAATACTTGAGGTATAACATGCGCTCCCAGACTTTCGCTAAATCCCTTCCCATGCCATTAGTGATAGGAGCGATTAGGCGTCTAGAGATGATGCGCACTATGCCTGAGTTAAAGGAGAAACTTTGGACCATTGCCAGTGCGCTTCAGAAAGGACTTGTTGATGCAGGATTCGATATAGGTGTGACTGATTCAGCCGTGACTCCCGTGTTCCTTAAAGGTTCATTGGGCGAGGCGACTAACATTACCCTAGACTTGCGTGAGAATTACGCCATCTTCACTAGCATCGTTGTATATCCAGTGGTGCCTAAAGAAGTGATTATGCTTCGTCTCATCCCCACTGCGGTGCATACCCTGGAAGACGTGAAGTACACGATAGAAACCTTTAAGAAAATCCAAGAGCGCCTGCTTGCAGGAGAATATCACTCCGATAAGATCGTGAGCTGGACGTGATCTACTTCAACTCATATTAATTTTTTGACACAAGTCCATGAGGGAATCATGGACTTGTGTTGTATTAGAACAAAGCTAAAACCCATTACATGCGCACATTACTGTCCTTAAGCCTCCTATTGGCCACTACCCTTTCCATTGCCCAAGTAACACCCTGTATTGATGGATTCGCGGGAATCTATCCCTGCGATAAGATAGACCTCATGAGTCATATGACTCCAGGACAACTAGGCTCCCCGGCCGGACTAAACGACATCTGGGGCTGGACAGACCCCTTAGACGGACATGAATACGCCCTGGTAGGCAAGCGTGACGGAACTGCTTTCGTGGATGTGACCGATCCACAGAATCCTGTATTGGTTGGTTTCTTGCCAAGCACTACAGCAGGTGAGAATACCTGGAGAGACATTAAGGTATATGCTGATCATGCATTCATCGTCTCTGAAGCCTCAGGACATGGAATGCAGATCTATGACTTGAATGGGCTACGTGATATTGCCTTCCCTCCTGTTACCATCATAGAGAGCGCGCATTATAACGGATTCTCTAATTGTCATAACCTTGCTATCAACGAAGAAACAGGCTATGCCTACCCTATTGGCACGAACCTCTTCTCAGGCGGACCGCATTTCATCAACATCCAAGACCCACAGAACCCTGTGCTTGAAGGAAGCTTTAGCGATGAAGGATATAGCCATGATGGCCAAGTGGTATCCTATATAGGCCCTGACCCTGATTACCAGGGCGCTGAGATTTACGTTGGGTTTCACGGAAGCAGCCCTGAAGGATTTATTCTGGTAGATGTGACCGTAAAGAATGACCCACAATTCATCAGCCGTACAGGCTATGATTGCCAAGATTATTCTCACCAAGGATGGCTCACTCCTGATCACAGGTATGGGATATTAAGTGATGAGTTAGATGAAGGAGCGTTTGGGTACAATACCCGTACGCGTATTTTTAATATTGAAGACTTGGATAACCCAGTGATGATAGGAAATTTCATTTCCTCTGTGACTTCTACAGATCATAACCTCTATACCATGGGTGACCATGCCTTTATGTCTAATTACACCGCAGGACTGCGCGTAGTAGACATCTCAGGATTAGATGATATGCTAGCCTCTGAGGTAGCGTACTTTGATGTGCATCCTTCTGATAACAATGCAGGTTACAGCGGAAGCTGGAGTAACTACCCCTATTTCGCAAGTGGAAGCATAGTAGTGACCCACAGGACGGACGGATTGTTCATTGTTAAAATGCAAGACCTACTAGGCGCCACAGCCGTAGATCCTATAGATACGAACATATGCCCAGCAGAAGTCTCTGTGGCAGAGCTAGAGAAATTCCTATTCAGTATGACCCCTAATCCAGTTCAGGATCAACTTTTGATCAGCAGCTTGGACGGGAAGCAGATCACTCAGATTGAGATCCTAGACCTCACTGGAAGAAAGGTCATGAATCTATTCTTAAATGGCGCAGCCAGCCAACAGGTGATTGATCTACAATCGTTAGAGCTAGGTGCCTATCTGCTACGTGTGAATGGAATCACCTCTAATACAAAGACCTTTATAAAGAACTGAGAAGAAGTTTTTTACATAAAAAGCCTCGCGGGAACGCGGGGCTTTTTTTTATTGCCGAAGATCATGTTCGAGCGTGAAAGGGCATGAGAACACCAAGAACACTGAGATGTATATTCTTGCAGCAGCCAGCTCGCTGTGACTGATGGAGAGCCTGTTGGATAAATTCATATTTCAGTCAGGCCATACAATGGATAAATGCGGAACAAAGGTCATCATATCCGCTTGTTCCACTTCATTAGAGAAAATGAGAACTCAATGATAAAATTCTTTAGAAAAATTAGACAAAGATTGCTGACTGAAGATAAATTCAGTAAGTATTTGATTTATGCCATTGGTGAAATTTTTCTTCTTGTACCTGAGGTTTTAACTGCATTGCAGATAAAAAACTATGATGAATACAAGAAAAACTGTAAGTATCAACTTAAATGGAGTTGAAAGCTAATTTACGTGCAGAAATCGAGGCCTTTCAAGGCGATATGTGTGTGTATAATATTGTCGCAAATTCTTCTACTGTTATCATTGATTTATTGATGGCAATAAGAAACCGACTGAGACTCTATGAGGACTGAAAAGACATTCTCTACTGGGTTCCTGCTTTGAATTCTTTTAATTTAAACTTGAGACTATTGACTTCTGAGAAGTCATAAAAACTACCTATCTCTCTATTGAAGGAATACTTTAAACCTAAGCAAGCGAGAAGCATGGTAAGAAGATAATTATTCCAATAAAAAGACCCGAGAAACAATTTCCTCGGGTCTTTTTAATAAATAGTTCGATTGAAGCTTTAAGCGTTCTCTAACTGCAAAGCTTTCTTTCTTCGTCTCACAACAAATCCTAATGCTAAGGCCATGATTCCTGCAACAGTGCCACCTGTGCTCCATGGAATAAACGGAAGGCCTTCATTTCGCTTAGGCTCATGAATCCCTGCTGAGTACTGATAAATATAACTTGCATAGCGTGGGCTTTTCCAGCCTGTTAAGGCAGCTAATTCATCAACTTCATTCTTTCTACGCATTTCTAGTTCCTTCAAGTATTCTTGTCCTCCAGAGCAGCTCATGTCTCCCGTTGCGGCATTTGTGACCACATATCTTCCTTGGAAATGCTCCATATTTGGGGTCACTTGGAAAAAGAGATCCTGAGGAAATTCATCCCGGTTATATCGCACATGCAATCGTGTGAAGAAGATAGGCGAGTTGTTGGGGTTATTAGGGTCTATCCAATTGGCTCCCGCATCCACGAATTCCTGATACATAGGCGGTGGTCCTACGCATGGGTCACATTTCATCCCAAAGTTAGGTGTGACATTCCAAGCGTATTCTAAGAACACACTGTTCCTTCCTTCACGGTCATATGCCTTCGTAAAAAGGTCTTTATAGAAAGGTCCGAACTGTCCTTTTTCTTTCACAAACGCAGGGATATTTCTATCAGTAGGTAGCTTCACAGTTCTATAATTAGTACACTCTACTCTTCCTTGACGGGTAAAGGCATATACAATCATGTCCTGATCTCCATCAGCATTGGCCATTCCAAGACGAATAGGCAACATGAATTTTCCAGAATTGAATTCAATCTGTAGCGGTCTCATATACTCGGTGTTTCGAGCTTTCATTTCTTCTAAGTCCACTTTGACAACGAAGAATTTAAGACCGTTCTTGATGTATGGATCCAGAACCTCTTCCGCACCCTCAGGGATTTTATATCCGTTATGGATGAGCCATTGCTTGAGTCCACCACTTTCTTTGGCAGAGAGAATAAGAACATCATATTCTTCTACGTCATATCGAGCTTCTACCGTGACATGGTACTGCTTGTCCTTGCGAGAAACACTCTCCTCTCTCGCCATAATAGGCACCATACTCATGCTACGCACATCAATCATATCATCACACTCCATATAGCGCAGGCACGGCTCCGTATCCCAATACTCTACCATGCGCGGAGCACTGTATGAATCGAGCATGGAGAAGAGTGCGGGATTCACTACGCGAATGTCATTTCTACCCAGCACTACCGGAACTGGAATGACCATGGCGAAGTCTTTTACATCTCCTTTGAAATCATTGCTCATGGTTATGACACTTCTTTCCCCATCTCGCACAAGAATGATTTGGCTTTTCGTATTGAATAGTGTGGCATCAGCCTTCGCCACATAGAATCCACAGAATGCGTGCGCACCTATGCAGAACAGCATGATTGCTGTGATTACACTTACTTTTTTCATGTTATATAGGATTTAAATTTCTCTCTTTCAACCACCTGAAACGCTCTGATTTCCAGAGTAGATCAAAGACAGCCGTGAGAGGTGTAATAAGGAATAATGCCCAAATGGGAGCGGTATGGATATAGGCCCAGGTACTCATGATAAAGGCGAGCACAGCTATGCTGACAGCCCATATTTTTCGTGCCCAGGGATGGTCTGGTGTGGTTTTAGGATCAGTAATCATAAAGAATGCGAAGAGGATGAATGATCCACTGCTGAACTTATGGATGAGCACATCCATAGACCATCCCAGATAGAGCACCGTCCTGCAATATTCAAGCACGAAAAATGCAATCAGGAAGGCCATAGTAGTATCTAATCTTCCCACTCTAAAAAGGAGAATACTACCTAGGGCTCCCATGATAAAAAGGAAGATGACGCTGCTACCCCATTGACCTGGAGAAATCCAGCCATCTTGTGTGATGAGCAGCGCGCCTATGATGCCTAAGTTGGCCGGATTGAATAGATGTTTACCCCGAATTCGAAAGAAAAACTTAGAGGAGATAGAAAGTACACTTGCGAAGGCCAAAGTGTTCAGGTCATTGGCCCTAAATAACAAACAAAGACCAAGGGCAGTAATCAATGAACTCATCCAAGAACTCTCATGTGCTTTTCCTACCTTTATGAAAGCCAATTGCGTGACCATACATGTTCCCAGCACGACCATCACTTTAGGAAGTAAAGTGTCCCAATTCAATATGAAGGTTCCGAGCAAAAGAAAACTCCCGAGGTAGATGATCTGAAAATACCGAGCATCAATGACGGGAATTCGGGAAGGTATAGTTGATTGCTTTGGGGCTTCCATGACTGTGATTTGTCTATGGATACACATGAAGAAGGCATTGGTTCAATAGGGCATAAAAAAAGCGGGACTTAAGCCCCGCTTTCTTGTTTATCAAGTCAAAAAATCATCGTAGTACTGTGAAATATCGCACTGTTTTACTGCTGTTTCCTTGAATATCGAGCAGGTAAGTGCCCGCAGCCAATGAGGAAACATCTAAAGAAATCATCTGATGACCTGCAGCATTAAGCACAGCTTTAGTAGACATCACTTTTCCACTCAAATCAAGCACGTGTAAAGACAGGTTCTCTTGAGCCTTCATATCGAAGGAAATTGTCAATCTATCTTGAGTAGGATTAGGGAAAATATTTAGTGCATTGAGTTCATTTGATTGATCAATACTCAACACGGCATCAGGTCCTACATTCAGCCAGAAACCCACAGAACTTGCTCCACCAATAACGGGAGGATTGTAGTAAGCAATAGAATCACAATACGTACTTGTGCATTGAATAAATCCATTCTGTCCGCTGCTTACTGTCAAGCAAACGATGTATGTTCCATCCTCAGCATACTGATGAGTTGGATATGCCTCAGTAGAAACGCTTCCATCACCGAAGTCCCAGAAGTAGCTAAGGTTCTGACCGTAGGAGTTATTCATGATATACACGATATCACCTTCTTCATCTATGTCAATGAGTTCCCAGCTTGCATAGCATGTAGTGTCTTGATATTGACAAGAACCATCATCGATAGTGGCCCATGGATTATAGTTCCAAGCGTACGAATCAGTGCAACCATATACTTGCTGAACAGAATCGCAATCGGTGTCGACAATACTAAAGTCATATGAGATATAATCCCCTGAAGGCATAGTCACTTCACCAAGCACAAGCACTCCAGATACATAAATGCTTATCACACCTCCATTCCACCCGTCACCAAAGGTGTCGTACATCTGCAAGGTATAGCAACCATTACCTGCACAGGTGAACATGTCATAACAGTCATTATTCTGGAATCCGCTTTCATACATATATGATG
>CALFHF010000179.1 GCA_937875855.1 uncultured Flavobacteriales bacterium | reverse complement strand
CTCAAGAGCCATTCGAACCTAAAAAAGGGTATGGGATCTATTCTACCGGCAGTATGGACATGTTGTTGATTAAACTGGAAGACCTGGATAGGGTGAAGGATGATGCTCTGAAAGAATTTCTTGGAGTAACGAATATCAATTGGTCGAGAAAGAACACTTCAAGCGAAAAAAGTGAGATCTCAGAAATCTATGCTCGAATTAAAAACACATTCGGTTTAGATGAAGAAAAACTCCATAAAGTATATAATAATGACTTTATGGAAAAATTCTATTCAAAGGAAGAATTGGATGTATTTCGAGAAAAATGGCAATTGAATAAGTGAGTTGATCTCTGCTGGCAGATGCTTCCAACGGGTGTGATTGCCGCTCCATGCTTTGTAAAAAGATTTGCCTCCTGAAGTATCCTATAGCTTGATACTTGAGCTTAATTGCTCCACTAAGTTGAAGGGCGAATTGCTGAAGTGGCTTTGGCGGTAAACCATGTACTCGTGGTCTTGTTCTTAATCCTCGACCTCTTGACCTAGAAGCGCAGATCGCACGAGTTCATGGAACCCATTTTACTAACTTCGCATGCTAGATGAAGCTTCTTAGCGAAGATAGATTTCACAATTAATATGAATAAAAGCGTTGCGTTCACCATCTGTGCCAATAACTATCTGGCCCATGCATCTGTATTGGGCCAGTCCTTCAAAGCCTTTCATCCTGATGTACCCTTCATATTGGCGATATTGGATGAACCCTCTCCTGAGATCGATTACGATAAGCTGCCAGTAGACAAGATTATCTGGGTTCATGAGGAGTTCCCGTCTATCGTCAATGAACTCAAGGATATCTATGGCATTGCTGAACTTTGTACTGTTGTAAAACCTCCGCTCATTGAGCTTCTTGATAAAAAGGGATATGAATCTATCCTCTACATAGACCCTGATATCCAGGTATTCTCAGCATTCACTGAGGTGTTCCGTGCCATTGAAACTCATCAAGCGGTCTTGACCCCTCATATATGCAGTCCTACTGGTGAAAAGGGGCACCCAGTAGACAAGGATCTGATGCGCACTGGAATCTATAACCTGGGTTTCGTAGCATTGCGCATGACCGATGAAGTCCGTGCCTTCGTACAATGGTGGAATAAAAGGGTACAAGCTTATGGATACCATGACCTGAAAAAAGGCTTCTTCTATGACCAGATATGGTGGGGCTATGGCCCGGCTTTTTTGGATAGGGTATTCGTGCTGAGAAATCTTGGATACAATGCTGCCAACTGGAATCTGCACGAACGAAAGGTCATCAAGAAGGATGATTCATTCTATATCAACGATGACTCTACACCACTCAGGTTCTTCCATTACAGTCATTATAAAATGGAGAATCGTCCTGTGATTGCAAGCTATAACCAGAATTTCGACCTGGATAACAGACCTGATATTCGGCCTGTATTTGATGGCTATGATGCCTATCTGGATCAAATGGGCTATCAAAGTCTGCGTAAAATTCCATTTAGCTTTGGTAAAAAACCCGTGTCAGCAACCGAAGTGGTTAAGCAGGAATACTCTAGGTTAGGAAATGTGAAGTTCCATGTCAAACAGAGTCTGAGACATTTACTACTTGGCCAAAGGAAATGAAGGCTATGTCTCTTCACTCAGAATAAGAATGATACATTGAATGCTCA
>CALFHF010000178.1 GCA_937875855.1 uncultured Flavobacteriales bacterium | reverse complement strand
GGTCAATCCTATCCGAACAAAGAGATCATTTGCATTGACAATGATTCCAGCGATGAAACCTGGGAGAAATTGAATGAATTAAAAGATAGATATCCTGAGCTTATTATCAGTCAAGAGTTCAGGCAAGGCGCACCAGTAGCTAGGAACAGGGGATTGGCCATGTCTAAAGGAGCGTGGATCCAGTTCTTGGATGCGGATGATATCTTGATGCCTGATAAGATTTCACAACAGATGGATCAAGTAACTGAGCATCCTGAAGCTTGCTTGGTCATAGGAGATTACACCAAGGTGGACCTCGATACAAAAGATGAGATGGAAATCAAGTCGCACGCTCATACGTGGAAAGGATTAGTGCAGAACGGCCTTGGAATCACATCAGCCAATCTGTTCAGGAAAGACATGGTGACTCAAGTCGAGGGATTTGATGAAAACCTCAAGAGTAGCCAAGAATATGACCTCATGTTCAGGATGCTTAAGGAAAATGAGCATGTAGCCTTTTGCCGTACTTCAGCTACTCGCATACAAACCCGAGCCACGTCCATCTCTAAAATGGATTTAGAAGGGAACAAGCATAGGTTCCTTGCTTTGAACGGGCGAATATGTGTGTACCTGAAAAAAGAGAAGCCAAAGGAATACGCGCTATTGGACAAGCCATATTTTGAGGAAATGTATCAGCGCATAAGATTGAATTCTATCAAGGGATATGCAGATAGCCTAGCGTTTTATAAAGCGATTCTGCCTCAAGGATTCAAGCCTCAAGAAAGGCCTTATGATGCGTGGTGGTTCAAGGGAGTAGAACATCTAGCCGGATTTCCTGCAGCACTGAAGATCGAAGCATTCAAGCATTCAATTAAAAACTAACCTCCTTTTCAATAATCTCCACATTCCCAGCCAAATCCCAAACTCGAATGAGGATCTTATGGGTTCCGGGTTTTAAGTTTAGGTCGCTAAAGTTCCCCCAAGACCTGCTCATGCTGGCATTATAACTCATCATTAACCAACGTCCATCTACTTCTACGCGAATGGAATCAAGACCTGATAGGTTATCACTTGAGGTAAGATTTATCTTTCCATGAGCATTGGCCTCTACGCGTGTGACTTGCACTAAGGGCGCTTGAGAATCTTCTTGCACATAGAATGTGCCCATGGTCTTGCTGCGGGCTTGCACCCAACCATTCTTGAATTCTCCTCCAAGACAGGTCTTTCTTCCGTTGTCTTCTTCAAGCATCATCACCAGCTTATTTCGCTCACTGTAGTTCTCTTTGACTTTCAGTTTTATGGTGATGTAATTATCAAATGGCACCACTTCATCGTGCATCTTGAAACGCTTGCTCAACGCATCTGATGATTCAGTAGAGCTAGGGCGTAGGTACAGATCATCATAGATCAAGCCTTTAGGAACCATAACTACGGCCGAGCTATCTCGGTATACATTATCCGTAGAGGCATCCCAGAAGGTTCCTTTCTCCGCAGGAAAAGGCTGATCAGGTGCCGCCTCTCCCTTCAGAATAAAACGTAATTCTGAGGTGTTCCCACTGATGTCTTTCGTAATGAATTCTATGTTTTTGCTTTCGCCAGCGCCTATATGAATCTTTCCTCCGTTTACAAGCAATTCATAAATGCTCAGCGTGTTGTTCTCTGAAGGGAACGTCTTGTGATATCGCCAACCATTGGTGCTGAACAAGTCATAATCTGCATGGCAATTCACTTGTCTGAAATTACCAAAGTCTAATTCTTTCATGCTGTGAACATAGACTGGGACCCCGTTCACACGTAATTCTAAGCTGTACACTCCATACTTATTATGAACCCCATCCATGCGGTCGAATGTGTGTAAGGCTAAACCTATGTTCCCGCATGCTGTTACGGGCACTTCTATGAGATGATTTCCTGCGCCCTTGTCTCGCACTACATAGTTCTTGGCCTCATTCAGACTACTCACAGAACTATTCTTATCGAGCGGATAAAGCCTCAACCCTTGAATAATTGGACAGGTATGATCATCGGCTAATATCCCATAGCTCTGAGGATTAAGCGGATGCTCCGTCTTCGTCTCCCGTATCTCAAAGTGGAGGTGCGGCCCTGCTGAACTTCCTGTGTTTCCTGAATATCCTATGACATCTCCCTGCTTCACTTTCAAAGCCTCAGGGTCAGGATAGAACTCTATTTCCCATGTCTCTTGCGCATACTGGCCTTGGAATAAGGCCAATGAAATCTTATCGGTAAAAGCACTCATGTGCGCATACACCGAGGTGTGCCCATCAGGATGATCAATGTAGATGGCATTCCCGTATCCAACAGGGGAGACCTTGATTCTGGAAATGAATCCATCAGCAATTGCGAGGAGAGGAATTCCTTCTCTACCTTCAGTGCGAATGTCTAATCCGGTGTGAAAATGGTTCCTGCGCATCTCTCCAAAGTTCCCCGAGAGCTTGAGCGGAATGTCCATAGGACGTATATATTCTTGCGCGTTTCCGAGTAAAACGGAGAGGAAAAAGAGTAAGGAAAAGCAGGTTCTCATAGGCAGACGAAGTTAAATGGCCATGGCTTTCTGCATGGATATCCACATATAGTTTTTGAACAATAGATCGAAGAGTCTTGCAGAGCCTTGCAGAGCTCTTAAATTTGTATGATAAGATCGGATCATGAATCAAGAACGTGTAGACAAAGTTAAGGCAGTGAATGAGCAGCTAAGCTCTATCCTCAAAGAAGTGAATTCTATCAAAGAGGAGAACGCCTACATGAAGAAAGCCCTTGACCGAGCAAGGTATGAAGCCGATGAAGAACGCAGCAAGAACAAGGAACTCCAAGTGCAATTAGAAGGGCTGAAAATGGCCAAGGTCATTAGTGGAGAGGAACCTATAGACAAGCACGCTCGCACGAAGATCAATGAAATGGTCAAGGAAATAGATCGCTGTATTGCACTCATGAATAACTGAAATAACACCGCTAGCTATGAATAAGTCCATCAAGATAGATATCGCAGGCAGAATGTATCCTCTTTCAGTTACGTCCCCAGAAGAGGAGAATCAACTGCTCCAACTGGCTGATGAGATCAATCAGACCTTGACTCGCTTAAAGAAATCATACGCGATCAAGGATAACCAGGACCTCTTGTCTATGGCCATCTTAGAAATGGGTTCTGTTGTCAAAGAAGAGAAAGTGAATCCACATGAAGCTCAGATGGATGAACAGATTCTTCGGCTTGAAAAAATGAGCGGTGAATTGCTTCGCAGCGTCTGAAGACCTCCTGTGATTGAGACTTGACTGATTCCTTCGGGAATGAGACCTTTGCCATCTAATTAAGGTCCTCAGGACCCTTTCTCCTTTAAAAAAGAAATCCTTGCGCTTTCATGCGCATGAGCCCATGAAACACAAGAAATGCGCCCCCATCTTGAAAGACAAAGTTGTCTTAATCACAGGAGGCGCAGGATTCATTGGCTCTAACCTCTGCGAACGTCTTCTAGAACAAGGCAATCATGTACGTTGCATGGATAACCTTTCCACAGGAAACAGAAGAAACATTGCACCTTTCTTGGATAACCCTGAGTTCGAATTTATTAATGAAGACATCTGTGATGTGGATTCCTGTATCAAAGCAACGCGAGGTGTAGATATTATTCTTCATCAAGCTGCGCTGGGCTCTGTTCCGCGCTCTGTTCAATTTCCTCTGCCTACGCATGCTTCTAATTCTACAGGCACACTTAACATCTTGGACGCTGCTCGCTTGAATAATGTAAAACGTGTGGTCTATGCATCTAGTTCGTCTGTATACGGAGACGCACCCGCCTTGCCCAAGACAGAGGACAATACAGGCTTGCCGCTTTCACCCTACGCTGCCTCCAAAGCAGTAGGAGAGATGTATGCCAAGGTCTTCGGGGAATTGTATGGCCTCGAGACCATAGGGTTAAGGTATTTCAATGTCTTTGGCAAGAACCAAGATCCTAATGGTGCCTATGCTGCGGCTATTCCGCGCTTTATCAAAGCCATGATGCATGATGCGCCCATCACGATTCATGGAGACGGCACACAATCTAGAGACTTCACGTATATAGAAAACGTTATTCAGGCGAATCAGCTTGCGGCTACTACAGAGAACCCTAAAGCACTGAATCAAGCCTATAACGTGGCCTATGGCGAGCGCTATGAGATAAATTATCTGGTGGATAGACTGCAAAAACTATTGAGGCAGATGAGCCGTAATCTCATTGACACCAAGGTCGAGTATATTCCTGAACGTCCTGGTGACATCAAGCATAGCTTGGCTGATATCTCCAAAGCCAAAGAATTACTGGGTTATATTCCCACGCATTCCCTCCAAGAAGGACTGGATCAGGCCATGCAGTGGTATTGGGACTATTTCAAAGAAAGCTCAGGTCATACACGCTAGGTCATGGGCATCGTAGCTAAACAGTCCATCTGGAATACTATACTCCTCTATGCTGGAGTGCTGATTGGCTACGTGAATGTGGTGCTGCTTTTCCCCATGGTTATAGGTGATGAAGCCTATGGTCTAACCCGAATTCTTCTTTCCATCGTGTTCATAGCACAGCAGTTCGCTATGATAGGAACTCCGTCTGTTTTGCTGCGTTATTTCCCTCGTTTTGAAGGGGTGGGGAAGAAGGGATTGGTCTACTACACCCTTGTCATGACAGCCCTTGGCACGGGATTGATCGTGCTCTTGATGATTCTTTTCAAAGACCCCATCATCGCATTCAAAGTAGAGGAGTCTGATTTGCTGAATCAATATTACCTACTCAGCATTCCCATCACACTATGCATGGTGGCTTATTTATACTTCACCGCGATCTGCAGAGCTTATCTAGAAACGACCTTGCCCATCTTTACGTATGAATTTCTGTTCAAAATAATCACCATGCTCCTCCTCCTAGGAACTTGGTATTTTGAATGGAGCTTGAACACATTCCTCTGGCTTTGGATGCTCAGTTATACCTTTAATGTCATTACACTCTTTATTCATCTTTTGATTAAAAAAAGGCTGGATTTGACTCGTTTTGAGCAAAAAGACACTCCTTTTATCAAAGAATCACTCGATTTTGGATTTTTCACTATGCTCGGTGGAGCCTCTAATAGCATCATTTCGAACATTGACATTCTCATGATCGGTCTTTTGCTCAGCACTGACAGTTTAGAATTAGCTGGAATCTATGCCATCATGGTCTATATAGGTAACACTGTGCTTATGCCAAGCCGAGGCCTGACTACGATAACATCACCACTTATCTCTCAATACATAGAGCGAAAAGAACACGATAAACTGCAAGATATCTATGAGCGCACTTCTCTGAACCAGACGGTGGTGAGCGGATTCTTGCTTTTGGCCATGTACATCAACCTTCCGCGTATGCTGGAACTCTTGAAGATTGACCCTGAATTAGGAACACCAGTGTTCATTCTGATTGGCCTTGCCCGCATGGTGCAGACAGGAGCGGGGGTTAATGGACTTATTATCAATTTCTCTTCCCATTACCGCTGGACCACCTATTTCATTGCCCTCTTGGCCATAGTAGCGGTCTTGACCAATTACTATATGATTCCATTGTACGGGATAAAAGGAGCCGCTTTTGCTACGTTCATCAGCTTAGCCGGATTCGAATTCCTGAAATGGCTTTTCGTGAGGATCAATATGGATTTACAGCCCTTCACCATCCAACATGTGAAAGCCATAGGTGTTGCCTTTCTGCTGCTCATCATTAACTATTTCATTCCTGATGTTGGAGGTTGGTTTTGGTGGGATGTGCTGATTCGTTCTACGGTCTTTTCTATCCTAGCGTTCATCGCACTAATGAAGGTGGATATAGCTCCCGACCTGAAGGATATGGTCTTGGTTAATCTGAAGAAATTTGGCTTATATGGAAAGTAGAGTGAGTGTATATAAAGTTGATATACAGGTATTTGTGATTATTAACTAAATTGACGGTAGGATCATGAGTTTCAATACTTCCTTTCCAATTATGCTACCTTTCAGCTCTTATTGAACAGTATGTTAATCAGGTCATCATCTCTTTTTTTACTGCTCTTTCTCTTGGCGTGTTCACCTCAAGAACGCCATGCCGATAAGATGGTTTTTAACTATAATGAATCAGCTGGAGTCTCTTCTTTAGATCCTGCTTTTTCTAATAATCTGGAGAACATTTGGTGGGTATCTCAGATTTTCTCTGGTCTGGTAGAATTAGGTTCGCATCAAGAAATTCTTCCTTCTATTGCTGAGTCTTGGGAGATCTCTGAAGACGGAATGGAATACATCTTCCATCTGCGAGAAGACGTGCTTTTTCATCCTCATGAGGCCTTAAAGCCAGGCCGGAGCGTTACTGCTGCTGATTTTGTGTACAGTTTTCAGCGAATCATGGATCCCAAAACCGCTTCCCCAGGCCTATGGATCTTCGATGTTATGGATTCAGAGAAGCCTTTTGAGGCCATAGATGATCTTACGATGAGAATGCGTTTGAAACGACCTTTTCCGCCTTTCCTCGGCATGTTGACCATGACCTTTTGCTCAGTGATTCCTCATGAAGTGGTGGAATTTCATGGCAATGAATTCAGAGCTAACCCTATTGGTACAGGACCGTTCAGGATGAATTTTTGGATGGAAGGACTCAGCCTTGCATTGGTCAAGAATGAGACCTATTTCATGAAAGATGATCAAGGAAATGCATTGCCATACTTGGATGCAGTGAGTGTGAGCTTCGTTCCTGATAAGAGCACCATGTTCCTTGATTTTCTCAAAGGCAGATATGACATGATTTCTGGATTACATCAGGCTTATAGGAATGAATTACTTGATGAAAATGGGGAATTGACAGCAGCCTATGCTAATCGCTTCTATTTAATTTCCCAAGCTGCCCTCAAGACGGATTACCTGGGCTTCTTGGTGGATCCTGAGCTTAAAGTGAGTGCTGGAACACCATGGCTTGATCCTAGGGTTAGAAAAGCAATGGATCTTAGCTTGGATAAAGTTCAAATGGTGCGGTATATCAAGAATAATACGGCTATTCCGGCAAGTTCTGGATTCGTTCCGCCAAGCTGTTACTTGAAAGAAGCAGTGACTGAAGAACAGGGTATGAATAGGGCAGAGGCCCTGCGTTTATTGGCAGAGGCGGGTTATCCGAAGGCTAAGGGCATTCCTAGTATCACGCTCAGCACCACTGCCGATTACATTGAACTTTGTGAATTCATACAATTCCAGCTGGCCGATATGGGATTCCAAGTGAAAGTGGATGTGCTTCCTACTAGTATTCACAGAGAAGGCGTGTCTAAAGGTGAGATTGCCTTCTTCCGCAAGTCATGGATCGCTGACTATGCTGACCCTGAGAACTTTCTCGCGCTCTTCTATGCTCAAAATGAAGCTCCAAAGGGCGCGAACTATACCCATTATGCTGATAATCAGTATGATGCATGGTATGAATTAGCCTTGAGCAAGAAGGATCCCTTGGTCAGAGATAGCCTCTATCACCTTATGGATCAGAAGATAATGGAAGATGCGCCCATCATTCCACTGTTTTACGATAAAGTCATGCGCTTTGTGAGCAAGAACATCACGGGTTTAGAGAGCAATGCCATGAATGGTCTTGACCTGAGACACGTAAGAAAGCAATAGCCTTCGTATTTAAGTCAATAGGTCCAATAGATGGCCTGAAATTCAGCTACCTTTACGCCCGATGGGAAAAGGCAGACTGGCTATATTGTATTTCGCGTATCGACCTGAAAAAGAGGCGATTAGAAAACCTCTTCTGCCTGAATTCGGGCATAAGGTGAATACCCGTATCTATCAACTTCTGCAATCAAGAGCTTCTGACATCATGAGTCCTACGGGACTTCCTATTCTGCGTATAGATGATACGAAGCAAGTAGGAGATAGCTTTGCTGAGCGCATGTGTAATGCAATTGAAAGTGCTCACGCCCAAGGCTTTGACAAGCTCATAATCATGGGAAATGATGCCTACAGCATGCGAGCTTCCCACGTGCATTCAGCCATGGATGCCATGAAAAAGGGAAATTCATGCATGATACCTTCCGAATTAGGAGGCTCACTCTTAATAGGGATTTCGAAAAATCAATACAACAGAGAACAGTGGCTTGATCTTCCTTGGTGTACTGACGTATTATTCAATGAACTTTTTGATTGCTTAGCTTCTTGCAAGATTCTCACAGAGGCCATGCCAGAGCTTAACTCCAAGACTGATGTGCATGAACTCCTCTTCCAAAAAGGAGAACTCACGCATCTTGCAGTCTTCCTTCTTGCTA
>CALFHF010000177.1 GCA_937875855.1 uncultured Flavobacteriales bacterium | reverse complement strand
ACAAAATGGCCCATGAATTTCCACCTTTCTCCACCTGCGATTTTAACATCTCAAAGTATGGATACTTGCCAAAGTCAAAGTCTTGAACAAGACCTTTCTGTGCGATTTTAGCTGCAAGTTCCGGGGCATTAAACCACACTTTTTTCCACCTCGACTTCCAAGTAGCCCATCCCCAAGAACTCCCTAGCGGCAGAAAGAATGGTCTATTTTGCGCAATAGGATTAGCATATCTGAATCCAGAAATCCCGAAAACGTCTGGGTTTTCCTTATAGGAATCGAGTCCTTTATTCATAAAATCCAAGAAGCCTGGACTTACCAAGATGTCATCCTCAAGAATGATAGCACGATCATAGGATTCAAAAACTGAAGTACATCCGTCAATGACCGAATTCTTCAAGCCCTTGTTTTCTTTAGAAAAATGTATTGAAACAGGCCCTTTCCATTTGAATTCTTCCACAATAGCGCGAACTTGAGAAACTGAAGTCTTATGTTCTTCTTTAGCCGGGCCATCTATAAAAACGAACAATGGACTTTGACTGGACTCCTCATTTCGGCCCAGTGCTTCTAAGGTTCTAAGTACATGCCTCGGCCTGTTATAGGCGAATAATATGATAGGGGCATACCTAGATTCTCGACTCATTGTGCTTTCCTTGGTGTGCTAAAGATACAAAGACGGGCATGTACCATCATAATTGCTTGTTAAATATATGTGCAATTCCTCCATTCACTACTGAATATTTTCTCTTCTTTGGAGCTTCATTGACTCCTTATCTCAAGTGAGAGAAAATTCAGAACGTATATTTCGATTAGGCTTCATTCTTCAGACTGACTCTAATTGGATGGGTGGCGTCTACTATGTGCTTAATCTCATTAAGTCTATCTCAAGACTAGAGGACAAAAGCGTTCAAGTTCATGTGTTCTATTTCGGGCCGCTGTCTGAAGAATTAGATCATGAATTAAAAGGACTGGACATTGTGCGCGTTGATATGTCTCAGATGAGCTTGCCGAAGAAAGTTTTATTGAAGCTTATAGAAGCAAATAATCCCCACCGTATACTTAGAAGCTTTCTTAAAAACCATCCTGTTGATGCCCTATATCCATTCCTAAGCTGGGGTGAGTATGATTACACTCTTACGTCTAAAGCTATCTACTGGATTCCTGATTTTCAACATAAATTCTTACCTCAATTATTCTCTTCTGATGAGCTTAAGAGTAGAGATTTACAGTTTTCGGCCATCGCTGAACATGCGATACACTTGATTCTTTCAAGTCATGATGCTCTTGGTCATTTCAAAGAATTTTACCCCAACAGCAAAGCCGAAGTGCGCGTTCTGCAATTCATGTCTTTGATTAACGAATCAGAACTGAGTGACAAGCAGAATGTCTTGGACAAATTCAAGCTAAGCAGACCTTATTTCATTGTATGCAATCAATTCTGGTCACATAAGAATCACCTATTAGTTCTGGAGGCACTGGCCGCTTTAGATCAGAAAAACATAGGCTTCGATATAGTATTTACTGGGAAACCTCATGACCACAGAGATTCTCAATACTTCAATAAATTGAGCGCTTATGTGGAAAGTAACACATTGAATGATCAGGTAAAATTCCTTGGATTCATTGACAGAGCTGACCAAT
Source organism: uncultured Flavobacteriales bacterium (assembly GCA_937875855.1). Lineage (GTDB taxonomy): Bacteria > Bacteroidota > Bacteroidia > Flavobacteriales_D > JABDKJ01 > JABDLZ01. The sequence continues at coordinate 3,292 of CALFHF010000177.1, read as the reverse complement.
TGACCTTGATGCGAGAATCGTTGGCGGTGATACAACCAAGCCTCTTTGAAGGGTGGAGTACTGTGAATGAAGATGCAAAGACCTTGGGCAAACGCGTAATCGCTTCAGACATCCCTATTCATAGGGAGCAACTTGTTGGTGACTATGATTTCTTTGAGCCTCACAGCGCCAATGAACTAGCTGATATCATTACAAAGAAACTTGGTTCGACTTCTATGGAGAACCCTACAGAATTCTCACTACTACAAAATCAATCAAGGAATCAAGCCTACGGACTCAAGCTCGTCTCATTATTTGAGAAGTTCAAGCATTGATCACCTTTGACCTCCTATTCTTGCATTTAGAAATCGAAGGAATTTCGTTCTGAGCACTCCCAGAAAGGATGGCTTGAAGTCCATCTCAAAATACTTTTCCACTTGTCTTACAATTTTTGGATCGAGCTTCACCGGGATAGGTTCAAACTTCACTGAATCTGAAAGTTTTACAACCCTTATAGACTCTGGTGCATCACTGTGCGTGCCAGATCCATCAAAACCGATGTTCTCTACAAGCGAGTTCTTTGGGAATAAAAATACGCCTCCTTCTATGAAATAGCTTGCATAGAAACATACGTCCCAAGGTATCAATTTACCGGCTTCTTGAGGCTTGAGCAGATCAGAATACGGGTAATGTCCGAAATTGAATTTTTCTTCGCCTACTTCTTTAATCTTTTTCTGCAATAGGGAACCATCAAAGATGGTCCTCTCCCAGACCCTTTTCCATGTACCCCACCCCCAACCACTGCCTATAGGGAGAAAGTAACTATCTGGCATTTCTATGGGGTTGGAAAAGGCATAGCCTGATATTCCCGCAACATTACTCTCGTGCTCATAACAGTCGAGGGCCTGATTCATGAAGCTTAAGAATCCCTTGGAACATACTATATCATCTTCAAGGATGATGGCTTTATCGTATATGCTAAAAACCAAGTTCAATCCATCTATCACAGATCGCTCTATCCCTTTATTCTCTTCGCTTTCAAAAACCCTTTTCGACTTCACCCAATCTATTGCTCTTATAATTTTCCTGACTTCCGAAACGGACTCTATCGTTGAATTATCTCTGGCTCCATCACAGAAAACAAAAAGCTCTGATTCTTCTATGCCGACATTTGCCCTTAACGCTTCCAAAACTCGCTGAGTATGACTCGGACGGTTATAAACGAAGATCACTATAACAACGGAAGCTTTCATAACGCAAAAGAAAAGAAAATACGTTCATCCAAGTGAAAACAGGCAGAGATGTTGACATGACATACTTATACTGGCAGACTTATATATACTATTTTGACATAGTCTGAGTCAATAAGGCCTCCTTAATGCTTAGCTTTTTCGCTCAGAGTGTATATGAAATTGGTACCTTAGAGCCTTTGATTGGAAATGAAAGAAATCACTGAGTATCGGATAAGCCCTCCAAATAAGACTACACTCGGTTTGGCAGAGCTCTTTCGTTATAGGGAACTCTTCTATTTTTTCACATGGAGAGACATCAAGGTCAAGTACAAACAAAGTTTACTAGGCTTTGCTTGGGCTATTCTCCAGCCTCTGCTTCTTATGGTCATCTTCACTGTATTCTTTGGTACTTTTCTTGGAGTAGGAGATAAAGTAGGTACAATACCTTATGCCTTATTCAACTATTCTGGGCTTATGTTTTGGGGGATCTTTGCCTCAGGCTTGAACAATGCTGGTAATAGCATGGTCAGTAACTCTAATATCATAAAGAAAATCTACTTTCCGCGAATGATAATACCTATGTCTGCCATTCTGGTGGCCGTATTCGACTTTGTCATTGCTTTTGTTGTTTTTTTGATTTTGGCTTGGTCAATGAGTATCTATCAGGGGTTCACTGTGAATTGGATAATGATAGTGATACTGAGCCCCATCTGTGTATTGCTTTCAATCTTTGCAACGCTAGGAATGGGTAGTTTGATAGCTTCATTGAATGTGAAGTATCGTGATTTCAGATATCTCATCCCCTTCATCATCCAAGTGCTTTTCTTCTTGGCCCCCGTAATATACCCTGAGGATATCGTTACTGAACCTTTGCTCAAAAAAGTCATCGCATTGAGCCCAATGTATGCCCCTATCAGCTTAAAGAATCTCATGTTCGATATTCCTGTGGACCTTACATGCATGCTTATCAGTTTGGCATCATCTTTATTCTTCTTGATTTTTGGTGTTTACTATTTCAGAAAGACAGAGGCGTACTTTGCAGATATAGCATGATGTCGAAACCCATTTTAGAAATAAAGAATCTTGGAAAAGAGTATAAGCTAAGAGGGCACTCTGAGCCATACAAGAGCCTTAGGGATAGCTTAGTCAATTCTATTTCAAGAATAAAATCTCCTAAGAACGATAGCTTTTGGGCATTGAAGGATATAACTTTTGACGTTCACGAAGGGGAATCTATAGGCATTGTAGGAAAGAATGGTGCAGGAAAATCAACACTCTTAAAGATCCTGAGTAAGATAACTTATCCAACCGTAGGTGAGATAGTGGCCAGAGGTAGAGTCGCAAGCCTTCTTGAAGTAGGAACAGGTTTTCACCCTGAGCTTTCAGGCAGAGAGAATGTCTATTTGAATGGGTCAATCCTTGGACTGACGAAAAAAGAGATCGACCGTCAATTCGATGCCATTGTAGAATTTTCTGGAGTTGAAAGATTCTTGGACACCTCTCTGAAGCATTACAGCAGCGGAATGCAGCTTAGACTAGCTTTTTCAGTGGCCGCACATCTCGAACCAGAAATACTCGTCATCGATGAAGTATTAGCTGTTGGAGACACTGCTTTTCAGCAGAAGTGCATTAAGAAAATGACCGAAGTCAGTAGATCAGGCCGCACAATAATCTTTGTCTCGCATAACCTTAATGCTGTCCGAAGTTTATGCGAACGGTCCGTTCTCCTAGAAAAAGGTGAAATCAAATGCATCTCTGATACCAATACAGTACTAGACCTATATGTCAAATCAGGCTTAGAAACTCCGCAATCGATTGACCTCACTTCGATTGAGGATAGATCAGGAAAAGGAGAGTTGACTTTTCAAAGCATCAGATTCTCTCAAGCTTACTTCGATGTTAATGACGAGATCGTTTTTGATCTGGATCTAAGAAATCACCTCAAAACTGTCTTCCAGGAAGTAGATATTGCTGTGAATATCTTAAGTGCTGAAGATCAAACTTTGATTCATGTATGCAACAAATTCATCGGTAAGGAATTCAATCATACTGATCAGTCGTATAGATTCAGTATAAGTCAT
>CALFHF010000176.1 GCA_937875855.1 uncultured Flavobacteriales bacterium | reverse complement strand
TACACCAGTGCTGAGATTATGGAGTCCATTCGTTATAAAGGCATGAATCCCGCATATGTAGAACAACTTAGCGGACTCTTGCGCACAGCTGACATGGTGAAATTCGCCAAGGAGAATCCAAGTGAAATAGTGGCCTCTTCTCATTTAAATGAGAGCATTTCCTTCATACAGAACAGCAGGATGCAAGATCCTGAAACGAACAAAGAATGAAAAAGGAAAGAGCCATAGCGATCTTCTTCCTGCTCCTAGCCAATGGCCTAGTGGCTGCTATGTTCGTGCTATCCGCGGGCTTCTTTGAGTTTGCTGATCCCGAGTTTTTCTATGCCTTGCTGCTGGTTCCGCTCTTGAGTCTGTATCACGTGATGAAGGGCGGAAAACAACATACGGCCTTCCATTTCTCTACGATGATGCGCTTTCCTAAACAGGGATTGCCTGCGAAAATCGTCCTGAAAGAATTCACATTTGCCTTGAAAATGGTAGGTATTGCCTGCCTCATCTTTGCCCTAGCTCGTCCACAGGATAGCCGCAGCTGGGAGGACCGCAAGGCCGAAGGAATAGACATCATGATTGCCTTGGACGTCTCAGCGAGTATGCTGGCACAGGATTTCAAACCTGATAGACTGGAAGCTTCCAAGGAAGTAGCTATTGATTTCATCCAAGCCAGAACTGATGACCGCATAGGCTTAGTCATCTATGAAGGTGAAAGTTTCACTCAAGTTCCTTTGACTACGGATCATACTATCCTGGTTCGCATGTTCGCCCAGGTGAAAACAGGTATGCTTGAAGGAGGAACCGCTATAGGCATGGGCTTAGCTACTGCTGTGAGTCGCCTTAAGGACAGCGAGGTAAAGAGTAAAGTCGTCATCCTGTTATCTGATGGTGAGAACACCGCAGGAGCCATACAACCGCTAGATGCAGCGCAGATAGCGCAGACCTTCGGAATACGAGTCTATACCATAGGTGTTGGAACCAAAGGCATGGCACGAAGCCCTGTAGGAATACGTAATGGACAGTATGTCTATGACCGCGTAGAAGTGCGCATTGATGAGGAGACCTTGACCGAGATGGCCACCCTCACTGGAGGACAATATTTCAGAGCTACGACTAAGACATCCTTGGAAGAAATCTACAAGGAAATTGACCGATTAGAGAAGACCCGAATCAATGTCACCGAGTACAGCAAGAAGACCGAGCGATACTATATCCCTGGCTTGATTGGACTGGCATTGATTCTATTAGATATTCTTGTTACACGATTGTTATTCAGATATATAGATTAATTAATTGAAGCGTGACTACACATATAGATTAGGCTTTGCAAGTCTAGTGGTGCTGCTCAGCGAGCTCCTCTTTTGGGGACTGCTTGCCTTGCTTTATCTGTACCTGATTCCGAATATTCCGGCACTGAGTCTGGAGCGTTATGAGTACTTCCCAGTCTTGGCAGGAAGTTCGATTTTGGGCCTCCTTTTCCTCGCACATTTACGCAGCAGAAAGAAGGCCATGGAACGCTTAGTTCAGCCTAAACTAAGCACAGGTGTTTTGCCAGGACTAAGCACAGGTAGACAAGTGTTACACTATCTGCTTTGGCGTTGGGCAATAGCCTTCTTAATCCTCGCTTTGATGAATCCTCGCTTTGGAAAGAAAGAAGTAGAAGTGCGCTATTCAGGTATTGACCTGATGATTTGTCTAGATGTCTCAAACTCCATGCTGGCCGAGGATATCAGCCCGAATAGGCTGTTAAGGGCTAGAAGAGCCATTTCACAACTCTTAGACAAGCTGCACGGAGACCGCATAGGATTGATCGTCTTCGCGGGTGATGCCTATGTACAACTGCCTATTACTACAGACTATGAAGCTGCAGAGATGTTCCTGAGCAGTGTATCTGCCGACATGGTTCCTACTCAGGGTACAGCCATTGGAAAGGCGATTTATCTAGCCCTGAACAGCTTTGGTACAGATAATACAGGAAGTAGATCCATTATAGTAATCACGGATGGAGAAAACCATGAGGATGATGCGGTTACAGCCGCTACCCAAGCTTATGAGCAAGGAGTGATTGTGCATACCATCGGCATGGGATCTGTGGAAGGTGCTCCGCTCCCTATCTATGACAGAGGGATAAAACGTGGATTCAAGAAGGACAAAGAAGGAAATACAGTAATGTCTAAACTAAACGAAGACATGCTAACCCAAGTAGGCAGCGCTGGCGGTGGAATCTTCGTTCGCGCTACAAATGCCGATGTGGGACTTGACCTTATCGTAGATGAAATAGAGGCCATGACCGAGAATGAATTTGGGACAGAGAAGTATGCAGACCATGAGGACAGATTCCAGATCTTCCTTCTGGCTGGCCTAGTAATGCTCTGCCTTGATGTACTTTTATCCTATCACAAACGAAAGATGTTAGGCATAGAATTATGAGGAAGAAAATCTTCTACATACAGATATTTATTGGCGTGCTGCTCTACAGTGCGAGTGTCTTTGGCCAAGAAGAAAAGTCCCTGCTTCGTGACGGAAATAAGGACTATAAAGCGGAGGACATGAATGCAGCTGCGCAGAAGTATGCAGAGGCCTTGGAAAAAGCGCCTAGCTATGGTAAGGCAAGCTATAATCTGGGCGCGGCCTACTATAAAATGCAGCAACTAGGTGAGGCAGCGAAACAATTTGAAGTGGCCGCAGCAGATGCTATAGATAAAGACACGAAATCAGATGCGTATCATAACGTAGGCAATTGTTTTTTGAACATGGGCATGGCGCTAAAACAGAATCCTCCTTCCCCTACTGATTCCATACAACCTCCTAGTCCTCAGCAGATGTTCCAAGCGAGCATTGAAGCCTATAAAAAAGCACTGAGACTAGACCCTAAGGACGAGGAAAGCCGATATAACCTTGCTTATGCCAAGAAAATGCTAGATCAAGAAGGTGGTGGTGGCGGCCAAGATCAGCAGCAGGACCAAAAGCAGGATCAGCAGAAAGATCAGCAGAAAGACCAAGAGAAAAAGGAAGGAGATAAAGGAGAAGATGGCAAGGAGAATCCTAAGGATGAAGGCAAAGACAAAGATCAGAAGCAAGAGAAGCCTAAGGAAGGAGAAATGAGCAAGGAAGAGGCTGAGCGTATGCTCAAGGCCTTGGATCAGCAAGAGAAAGATTTGCAAGAAGAATTAGCCAAAGAACGCATCCAAAAAGGCAAACCCATCAAGATAGATAAAGACTGGTGATCATGAGACGAATAGGACTTTTCATAGCATTCATAAGCATCTGCGCCATCTCTTGGGCTCAGACAGCTGCGCTGAGCATGAAAGCAGACAGAAGTCCTGTGGGTCTGAATGAACGCTTCAGACTCATCATTAGCCTAGATGGAGTGCAAGGAGAAATCATCCCACCTGACCTGAAGGATTTCAATATCGTAGGCGGTCCTAGTGTGAGCAGCTCTATGAGTTGGATTAACGGACAAATGTCTAATAGCCTCAGCCATACGTATTTCTTGAGTCCAAAGAGAATAGGAACGTTCACCATCCCTCCTGCTAAAGCACAAAGCAAGGCCGGTAGTATGGAATCCAGGACGCTGAGCATAGAAGTAGTCGAAGGAAATAATGCGGGTCAACAACCGCAGCAACAAGCTCAACAGAGCGCCCCTTCAAATACACAGGAAACCATCACGAACAGCGAAGAGTGCTTCGTAAAAATCCTTACCGATAAACGCAAAGCAGTCAAAGGCGAGCCTATCACGGTGTCCTATGTGCTCTATAACCGCTATCAAGGATTCGAACTTACTTCCTATGAATTCCCAACGCTGAGCGGTTTCTGGAAAGAAGAAATAAAATTGAATACTATTCAGTGGGAACAGAGTTACGAGCAAATTAACGGGAAGGATTATCAAAAGGCCTACTTCGTAAGACAGGTGCTCATTCCTCAGAGGTCTGGAGAACTAGAGATAGGCCCCTTCATCTTGGAAGCTCGGCTAGGAAGGTCTTTCTTCAGACAAGGAACGCCTATTCGCATCACGAGCAACGTGCTCAAGATTAATGTCAGTGAACTTCCCCCAGCACCAGAATCCTTCACTGGAGGTGTAGGAAAACTAGATTTCAATGTGAAATTGGATCGCACTGAACTCATGGCCAATGAGGCCATAAACCTTACCATCACTGTAAGCGGAAAAGGAAACATCCCCTTGGTAGAAGCGCCTAAATTGAATTTTCCTTCAGATTTTGAGGTCTATGACCCTAAAGTGATTGACAAGAGCATCAGAAATGCTGCTGGAATCTCTGGATCCAAGACTTACGAATACCTGATTATTCCGCGCTATCCTGGTTCTTATGACATAGAAGCGCTTGAAATCAGCTACTATGATCCTGACAAGAGACGCTATGAAACGGAGACCAGCGAAGCCATTCATATAGAAGTGCTTCGTGATGATGGATCTGATGCAGGAAGTGCAACGCGTATCTCTAGAAAGGAAGATGTAAGCAGCCTAGGATCGGATATTCGCCACATACGCAAGGACACGAAGGATATGAAGCCTCGCTCCTATTCATTTGCAGGATCTTTTGGGCACTTAGCAGCATTGCTTAGCCCTTTTCTACTCTTAGCTGTCTTCCTCGTTGTGAGAAGAAGAAAGGAGCGCTCTGATGCTGACCCGCTAGGAACCCGTCAACGAAGCGCTGCCAAGACTGCTGCGCGCTACTTGAAAGAGGCCAAGAAGAAATTACAAGCTGGTCAGGAGCAAGAATTCTATATCACGCTTTATCAAGCCATGAACGACTATATCTCTCATAAATATCAAATCCCTTTGGCGCAGATGACTAAGGAAAAGATACATGAGGAATTAGACAGCACTGGAGTAGATCGCGGCACTATCAGCGGCTGGCAGCGCGCCTTGGCTGATTGTGAGATGGCCCGTTATGCTCCTTCAGCACAAGCTGCGCCTCAGGCGCTGTATGAGCAAGTTGAATCCTTAATTGCATTATTGGAACGCAAAGCATGAAGAACTTCAGCCTCATACTGATTTCCTGGGTACTAAGCCTGAGCTCTTTGGCCATGAACCTGGGTGAAGCTGTGGCCATGAAGGTCAAAGCTGACCTAGCCTATGAGCAGGGAGAATTAGACCAAGCTATTATCCTCTATGATAGTTTGACTAGGGAATATAGATCCTTGGAGTTGGAATATAATCTGGGCAATGCCTATTTCCGCAACAAGAAGATTCCACTTTCCATTTTGCATTTCGAGCGTGCCTTGCGTCTCGCTCCTGCTGATGTAGACGTATTGCATAATCTGGCGCTTGCTCGCACCCTCACCGTAGACCGCGTAGAAAGTGGCGCTGGTTCAGGACTAACTGAATGGTGGGTAGGAAAATTGCTTTTAGTAGGAGAATCTACATGGGCCTGGATAGGCGTGTTGATGGCATTCCTTTTTGCAGGATTTATCGCGCTATTCTATTGGCGCAAGGAATCTAATATCAGACAAGTATTTATAGGATTGGCTGGCTTAAGCCTTTTACTCTGTATTTTCTTCAGCACCTTCTCCTTCTCAGCTCGTAATGCGATGAGTGCACGTGACGCAGCAGTAATCATGATTCCTAAGGTAGACGTAGTAAGTGCTCCTAATGAAACAGCTACCAAGCTGTTCGTCCTCCATGAAGGGACAAAAGTTAATGTGGTTCAAGAAGACGCTATCTGGTTAAACATCGCTCTTCCCAATGGCTTGATAGGCTGGGTGAGGAAATCTGAGGTGGAAGTTATTTAACCGGGCGATAGCTCAAGGCTAGCCGCAGGAGAACTGTGATTACCACTTCAACTATAGCCCCAAGTCCTCAATAAACTTGATGCAATTCAGGTTGAATTCTTGAGGCCTTTCTATATTCACAACGTGTCCGCATCTAGGGATGACTGTCACCAGCCCGTTTCTGCGCTTTGCAATGTAATCTAAAGCAGGTTTTAGGAAAAGATGGTCTTGCTCTCCCATCAATAAAAGTCGCGGAACTTCAGTGGCTTTGAGGAAAAGCTCATTGAGCGTCTTATTCAGGGTACGATACATCTTCGTCCACTTTCTGAACTCCTCTATAGAAAGGGCTTTGGACTCCCGTATGAAGACTTCACGGGAAGTGCGGTGATTCTTACGCGGCAAGGCTATGAAAGCCGCCATCTTATAAAATGCACGGTAGCCTATCAGTTTGGCCAAGGTCAGGCTCATGTTGGCGATCACCTTCAGCTTATTGTCCAGTCTTACTATAGCTCCCGCCAAGACTAGGCTCTTCACGCGATCAGGATGGCGTAATTCCATATCCAATGCAATGATGGCCCCCAGTGAAACACCCAGCAGGTGAATCTTCTGAATCTTCAGTTCATCCACCACTTCCCAGACCCGTGATGAGATCTTCTCAAAGGTGTAAAGGGCATCCAAGCTTTGGGTACGGGCATTTTGGCCGTGACCCGGCAAGTCAACCACCAACAGATTAAAGTGCTGGTTCAAGTCTTCAATCTGCCTTTTCCATGTGCGTGTGCTTCCACCTGCACCATGAATCATGAGCAACCATTCTTGGCTGCTCTGATGCAGGTGAATCTCATGATACAATACCTGTGACATAGGGTGAAGATGTGGGCTCAATGATAAAGACAAGAAAGCACCTGAGGCGCTTCTCAGCAAATATATGTTGAAAACCTTTGGCATTTCTGACCCCCAGAAAGACCCTCGGCAGCGCTATTGATCCATTTCCTTTATATATTGCCTGTATGGATAGAACGCCAATGGTAGCCCTCGACTTCAGAATCATGAATTCTGGCGCCCCAGTCGAACTAGATAGATACTTAAATGATATCGTTCGTTCACATCCTAAATGCGAAGTTCATATAGGCACAGACAGCCAGAATCACAGCTGTCATACTACCTACGTCAGCACTATAGTTTTGCGGTTTCCTGGCAATGGAGCGCATGTCTTGTACTCCAAGGAAAAGGTGCCCATTATTCGGGAAATGTTCACGAAGCTCTGGGGCGAACTAGAACGCAGCGTCAAATTAGCCACCTACATAGAAGAGCAGCTTCATATTCCTGTACAACAGATAGACTTAGACTACAACGAAGATCCTGAATTTCCTTCTCATAAGGTGCTCACTGCAGCATCAGGCTACGTGCAGTCCATGGGATTCAGAGTAAAAGCAAAGCCCGAATTACTTATGGCCACTTGGGCCGCCAACGTGCTCTGTGGTTAGTTTTCGTTTACTTTCCCTATACCCCTCGTTCCCCAGCCATTTCGCTCAATGCAACGCCTAAAGGGTGTCTGCGTGCTAAAATCTCAGTCACACATCCCTCGAATAAATTTTCACTACTACATTGAATCTGGTCCCTAAGCTTGTCGAAGGGCCATTTTCATTTTCATTTTGATTTGTATTGACCTTTCCTTGTCTCCCTTCGGAGGGAGTACCTCAGCGCGGATTAGCGATGAGGGGAGAGAGGAATGGTGTCAGATTTTCAAGTGAATATTGCACCTTTCCCCCTCAGTCGCGGGGTTATTGTCCTCACCCGTCTGCTCGCTAAACCGCTTGCATCCACCCTCCCCGAGGAGGGACAAGATGGGGGCATTTTCATTTTCATTCCAATTTCCATTCTATGCACGCCTCCCTTCCTATTTATCTTCCATGTTCTTTCTTTTATGGAAAAGAAAGGACCAAAGAAAGCCACCACAGTCAATGGCCTACGTAATTTTTTGGCGCACAAGGCTCTGCTGCCGGGCCCAAAATTCCTTGTCCCGCGCTGACTGTGGACCTGTCTTCGCCCATATAGGGTGTCTACCTTGCCTACGCTGCTTTTTTTCCTAGATGCATTTTGATTTTCATTTCAATTCTCTCTTAATTTTCATTTTGATTCACATCTACATTTGAATTTTTCTCAATGAAAGCTACGTTCAAAGCCAAACTTTGCACCATGGAATCCCCTTTGTGGAATCTCCATATTCCTGTGCCTGATAAGATCTATCAGGAATTCAAAAAAGCGGGGATCAAACGTGTGGTGGTGCGTTATAAAGAAATGGTCGAGCGGCCAGCGGCCTCTATGGGCAAGGGAGATGGCAGTTTCTATCTCATGATAAATAAGGCAGAGACCAAGAAATTAAAACTAGAAATAGGCGAATCAGTAGAAGTGTCCATTGAAAAAGATGAAAGCACCTGCGGGATGCTCATGCCTGAAGAAATACAAGAACTCATGGATCAGTATCCCGAAGCGAATAAACACTTCCATGACCTAAAGCCAAGAGTGCAGCGAAGCTTGCTATACATGCTAGGAAAGAAAAGCCAAAGCAAAGTCAAAAACGTCTTGAAAAATTCATCCTTATCTGCGACTATTTGAAATCAGTGAATGGAGCTTTTGACTTTAAGGAAATGGTCATAGCTTTTAAAGAAAGTCGATTCCACAGGAGCTAGACAGAACTTCTTTTCACACCCAAATAAATCACTACCCTTTCAGCTGATTTCTTAACTGCTTTTCAAAAGAATAAATGAATAGCCCTCTAATTGAAATAGTGTCTAATTATAGATGCTATTTATAAGTTGATTTCATAAATCAGATTATCTTGCCGCTGATGTCATTGATCAATGGAATATGGGTGGGACTAATATTGACCCTCCTTCTTGGGCCAGTCTTCTTTACTTTGCTACGTGCCTCCTTGGCTCATGGATTTAAAGGAGGATTGACCGTTGCCATTGGCATCATCATGAGCGACATTCTCTGCATCATTCTCTGCTATTATGGTGCAGCCCAATTCATTGAAACCGAAGCATACGGACCTGGAATCGCATTATTAGGCGCTGCTATTCTTCTCGGAATGGGATTGAAATACCTGATCTTTAATCAGGCCAGTAATAAGACAGGTTTTGACTTAAAAATAAAGGACAAGGCAGGTCTTTTTGCCAAAGGATTCTTGGTCAATTTCGTAAATCCGTTTGTTTTTGTAGTATGGATAGGACTACTAACCTATGGAAAGGACGCGCATGGCGAAGGCTATGAGCTTATACTCTTCTTACTCGGAGTACTCATTTCGATTTTCGGAACTGACTTGCTTAAGGCCTACTATGCAGCCAAACTAGAACGCTTCCTAAACCCTAAAACCCAATCAAGGATTAAAATGTCCATCGGAATCGTCCTGCTTCTCTTCGGGATTCGTATGCTCTGGTGGGCTTGGAAGCACTTCTGAATGCTGTTTCGGAGTATTGCTCTTGTAGATATACCTAACCTGAAGGGGTCTGGCATTCTGATGAAACTGAGGCACATCTAGACCCTCAGGATACCAAGGCTCTGCATCTCCATCATTCTCTTCATTTTCCCACTCAAAAACAGGACGCTGTGGTCCAAAAGGCTTGAATTGAAAAGCTAGAATAGCCCCTACAACGGCTCCCCATAAATGTCCTTCCCAGCTCACTTTTTCCTGAATAGGCAAAACACCCCAAACAAGCCCTCCATAGAGGAATATCACCAACATGGAAAGTGCAATGAGCGGGGTATATTTCCTGAGCACGCCAGAGAAAAAAATGAATGTTACAAGGCCATATACCAAACCGCTGGCGCCTATGTGATTCGTTCCTTCCCGCGCTGTGAGCCATACAAGCAGTCCTGAAGAAATCCAGATCATAAGTACTGTTCTGAAAGCGAGTGTAGGATAGAAATAGATCAAGGCTGTGCCCAGAACGAGAATTGGGACAGAATTATTAAAGACATGCTCCCAGGAACCATGCATTAATGGAGAAGTGAAGGTGCCCAGAAATCCCCTCCATTCCCTAGGTCGTATTCCCCAGGTAGAATGCAGATTCACCACATCCTCTGTTTCCATAAGGAAAAGCAATGCCATAAGAATGACAAAGAGGAAGGGAATCCGTAAGGATTTTAAGAATAATAGTCCTTTATCGCCCATAATGGCATTTTTCTCTTTTGTAGCTATTCAATTTGCTTGTATCTTCACAACTCAAATCCCAACCCGATCATGAATTGGAAACGTGTTTTATGCTTGGTCATTTTCAGCTCGGCCCTTTCTGTTTTCGCTCATGCTAATAATGGTTCTAATACAGACCCAGTGCATAATGGCGACAGCTTGAAAGTGCAGCAGAAGTCTACCATTCAAGGCCTTATCTTTTTCAGTTTCCAAAAGGCAAAGCCTGAAATGAAACCTGCAGTGAGCAGAGAAGTAGAGCGCTGAATTACTTCAGACCTCTTTCCTTTTTTATCTGTTCATACGCAGCTAGAATGCTCTGGAATTTCTCCGTAGCACCTTTCTGAATTTCCTCACCTAATGCCGCCACCTTGTCAGGATGGTAGCGCACAGCCATACGTTTGTAGGCCTTTTTCACTTCATCATCACTGGCCGAAGCATCTATTTCTAGCATCGTATAAGCTCCACCTACTTCCTTGTAGAACATACTTCGTATAGACTCATAATCAGCGGTAGGTATACGCATATATCGTGCAATGAGTTCAATAGTTTCTACTTCCTTGGTATGCACATGCCCATCAGCCTTAGCTATGCCGAAGAGGTAATGCAAGAGCTGCAAACGCATGGGCAAGGCCATGAAACCAGCTATCTGCGTGCATACTTCTTGAAGCGGAATGTCTTTTTCAAGCACATCTTTCAGGACTCTTAAATACTCTGAAGCCGCTTCTTCCCCGAATTGCTGAGCAAAGAAGCCCCTCACATAATCAAGCTCACTCTTCATGGCTTTACCATCAGCTTTCATGACGGCAGCGCTCAGAATAACTAAGCTCATGTTAAAGTCTCCAGAGCGCGTAGGCATTCCCGTGCCAATCTGTACTTGGGCTGAGCTCTTATCGAAGAGGGATCCAACTGCAAAACCTACCAATCCTCCAATGGGCCCGCCTAATGACCAACCCAAGGCTCCTCCTATCCATTTACCGAATGACATATACGCTGTGTGTTCTTTGGCGCCAATTTTACAAAAACCAATCCGCTCTTAGGAATCAGACAGGATGGCAGGGCTAGAAAGTTATTCAAGATTCAAAGTTTAAGGTTAAAGGTTCAAGACCTTTGCGAACGTTTGCTTCGCGCGCTAAAAGTCAAGCTGAAAGCATGGTCATCAGCGATGAGCGAAGTCTAAGTACCTAATGACATACATTGTGAGTAGTCGAAGAAACGAAGCTTGTCTGATGTTAGGAGACTGGATTACTGGTGCGAATGAATAATCGAGTGCATAGACACGATTAAAGCCAGTGTTGGGAGAAATTAGGCATGGAATGTCTGGAGATACAAAGAGCTAAGAGAGATTCGCGGATACTTCAATAATCATTCCTTCACTATCCTAGCTGTGAACACTCCTTGTTCTGTATTCAACTTAAGGATATATATGCCCGCTGAGCCTAGCAGCTGTATGCGAAGAGAGGAGTCTCCTTGGAATGGAATCTCCTGAA
>CALFHF010000175.1 GCA_937875855.1 uncultured Flavobacteriales bacterium | reverse complement strand
CCCTCATAGTCTCAGAGAACTTATGGGTCAACACAGTATTGAATCCCAACATAAACGGATCAGAGTGTGCTTCTTCAATGATGTACTTGGAACGAAATCCTGTGAAAGAGTTTCCTTCTTTACCATCTGCATTCTCAACGGTGTGCAGATTCACATAATTCGCTTGGTAAAAAGAGTCCCAATCTAACTGATAGAAACTAGGGTCATTCTCCCATGCATCAACTAGGCCAGGGCTGTTCTGCGGCTCACCATCATATACAGCATAGCTAGGAAGGTTTCTGTAATAATCAGGACGAGGATCATTAGCATCATCCCAGTTCAATCTAGTATCATACTGAGAACCAAACTGCGTATATATATTCGAGTTCAATTTCGTCTTCTCGCTGATTTTGAAATCATGCCATACCATAGCAATAGGCTGATTCGTGAAACGCATTCTAGAATTTCGCTTCTCTCCATTCTGGTAACCCCAATAAGGATTATAGAAGTTATCATTCCTCAGATCATAAGCCTCTTGAGTGCTCAAACCTGAACGACCTACCAATGAAGGAGAGCCTAGTCCCATTACACCAAGACTGTGATTCTCGTTTACTTTCTTTTCAAGAGAAATGTAATAGGCCACATTGCTGTAGGATGTCCCTTCTACATATCCTTCATTACCTACACGCGCAGATGTAGAGAAGCTCAATGCCCATCCATTATCTTGCATTCCCGTGTTGTAGGTAACCATGGGTCTATGTCGATAACTTCTGTCTGAGTATGAATAACTTATCCTCGTTCCGGCCCTTTGACTGGAGGCTCTCATATTCACATTGGAATATCCTTGAATTCCACCGAAGTGAAATGGATTCGCTGAAACACCTACTCCAGTTTCAGGATAACGGAATATATCATTCAAACCACCCCAGTTATTCCAAAGGGCAAAACCTAATTCAGGGTCATTGAATTTCACTCCATTCAGCATGACCGTGAAATTATTTCCATCTAGGCCTCTGATGCGGAAACGGGCAGCACTAAAATTGAATCCCGCGTTGTTCAAGAACACGTCTCTGTTCGATTGGAGTAGTCCTGAAACAGCCTGATCGCCTGCTTGAGAATCTAATTCATCAACGGTGAAAGAAGGGTTTCCTTGTCCAGTGATGCCCAGTGAATCACTCATGATTACAGATACTGAATCCACTTGACCAAGAGATGTCAATGAGATCAAGAGTGAAAGCAGGAATAAGCGACTTCTCATAAGGTTGTCTAAGTTTTTGCGAGTGCGAAAATACATACTATCTCGCTTCATGGATGAAAGTATGGATAATTCGCAGAAGCTTGATATGAACATAATGATTAGATAATGACACAAGATGGTAGTTTTACGGGCTCAATTACAACCATGAATACACGTACATTCTTATTTATTACAGCTCTTTGTGCTTTAAGCCATGCTTCTATTGCTCAAAACGACAAGTCAAGCTATGAGGTGAGTTGCATAGGTTTCTATAATGTAGAGAACCTATTTGACACGCTGGATACGGCTGAAAAGAATGATATCGAATATACTCCTGCTAGTTCCAATGCTTGGAATACGCAGAAATACATGCAAAAACTGGATCAATTAGGAAGGGTCATCTCCGAACTTGGAACCCAAATACATCCTGATGGCTTAGTTGTCCTTGGCTTAGCTGAAGTAGAAAACATTGAGGCATTGCAAGACTTGGCGAATAATAAGTTCCTAAAAGACAGGAATTATCAAGCTATCCTAATAGAAGGTCCTGATCGCAGAGGAATTGATGTAGGGATGCTTTATAACCCCAAGCATTTCAAACCTATCAACATCAAGAGCCATACCTTGCATATGGAAGACAGTGCCTTCCATACACGAGATCAATTAGTAGTGAGCGGATTGCTCGATGGATCTCCAGTCCACGTTATCGTAGCACACTGGCCTTCACGAAGTGGTGGTGAAAAAAGAAGCGAGCCTAACCGAATGGCTGCTGCTGAGCTCGGTAAATTCATTGTAGATTCTCTTTTAGCGATAGATAAAGACGCCACCGTCATCTATATGGGCGACTTGAATGATGACCCGGTCAATAAGAGCGTAAACAAAGTAATGATGGCCACTGGCGATCCTAAATTCGTGAAAGAAGGGCGTTTGTATAATCCTATGTATGACATGCACAGCAAAGGCGTAGGTTCCTTAGCCTGGAGAGATACTTGGAACCTTTTTGATCAGATTATCTTGAGCCCTGGAAGCTTAGATGATGCTTCATACGGTTGGAAATTTCATACCAGCAGAGTCTATAACATGCCCTATCTCTGCAGTCAAGAGGGAAATTTCAAAGGATATCCGTTCAGGACGTTCTCTGGCGGAGCTTGGACAGGTGGCTTCAGCGACCACTTCCCTGTGTATGTCGTTATGAAACGCAAACTCTAAGTAATCTTGGTCTTGTGAGATTGAACGCATAATCACATTAGTCTTTTATCGTTTATACCTATTGTTTTTGCAATAGTGGTATTCTGCATTCAAACTCCATTTTGCGTTATGGTTTAGCACTAACATACAGCAGCTTCTTGTGGTCTTGTGGATCTAACTTGGGTCTATACCTATAAAACATTCAATTTCAGAGCTTTTAAAACTCATAATCGTGAACGATTTGAAACTCTCCGTGTTTTGAGTGACTGTTATCCTAGGAGAGGAACAGGAATAGACTCGCATACACATAATGATATTAAGGCTTTACGCATTCCTTAAAAGGAGGATGTACTCATCAAAACAGTCGTGGAAATCATTCTGGAATAAGCACAGGTAAAATCCATGTCATGATGGCATTAACTGGCGTACTTCATTCTAAATTCTGCACGGAAGAGGAGGAAGTGACCATCCTTCAATTCTGGGTTTTTCTATGGGGGAAGATTGTCAATCCCAGATATCAGCAATCTCAAATAAAAGCTGGCTCTCCCAATAGATGGAACTGAATACTATCTCCTAACAAGCAAGATAATGGTGCCTAGATTCATCAAGATGAATAGATTAAAAGAGTACAGTTGAAGGCTGTCAAAAATATTTCTTCCTCCATAAAGAAGACAGGAAACGGTGCGTATTTCTATCTGATTGAAGGCAGCATTAGCATTCTTGGAAAGAAGCTGACCTGATGGGATGGATTGGGTTTGGATTAACCTGAATCAGTAGAAATTAGAGCGCATGAAGGTTCTATCCCGCTTGACATCGATGCTCCTATGGAATGCAAGAAGCACTAAAGGGGATTTTATTCTGCTCTGAGCACGGCTGCTGCTATTTCGTTTTCATTAACTCCCTTTGAAATTTCCCATAATGCATATCCTATCACAGGAAGATACTCAACGTATAAAAAGAACGGACTTTCAAATCCTAAATCGTAAAAGTGGTAGCTGAATACCACGGTGAAGGAGAACAGAATTGGATAGCGATACCTGGTGAATACAGAAAGTACAAGCAGATTGATTACATACCACGGGT
>CALFHF010000174.1 GCA_937875855.1 uncultured Flavobacteriales bacterium | reverse complement strand
TTCCGTTCTTTCCATATGCGACAGTAGCAGGTGATAGGACTTATTTCATAGATGATGTCTCATCAGAATCAGATTATCAAGACCACTCACAGTACTGTTATCGTGTGCAGGCCATGGAGACTAATAATTCCTTCGGGGTAGACCAAAGGAGTCTTTCTAATACTGCCTGTGCCGTTCAAGAAAACATCATGTTCATCCCTAATGCAATGGTCATAGGAGGTGAGAACGGGGGCTTTAAACCCATAGGAGGCTATTTTGATAAAGGCCGATATATCATGCAGATCTTCGATAGGTGGGGACAGGTTATGTTCGAGACGAATGACTATGAAACAAGCTGGGATGGCAAGGAGAATGGTAGGTCAGTTCCTGAGGGTGTCTATGCGTATAGGATTCGTTTCTTCAGCGGTGATGGCAAGGAATTTAATCGAAATGGAACACTGACAGTTCTTTATGCTCCCTAACTAGGATCTAATGTGTACCTTTGGGCGCCAATTATAGATCCCTGTAACATGGCCAATTCAAATAGATTCATCAGTGAAGGTCTTACTTATGATGATGTCCTCCTAGTACCAGCATATTCTGAAGTCCTGCCCAAGGACGTTTCCATCGTTTCCCGCTTTTCCAAGAACATCACGATTAAAACTCCCTTGGTCTCTGCGGCCATGGATACCGTGACCGAGAGTAAGCTAGCTATAGCTATTGCCCGCGAAGGAGGAATAGGAGTCATTCACAAGAATATGACCATTGAGCAACAGGCCAACGAAGTGCGCAGGGTAAAGCGTTCTGAAAGTGGAATGATTCAGGATCCAGTGACCTTGATGGAGGATCAAAAGGTGGGTGATGCGCTGCGTTTGATGGCCGAGCATAACATAGGAGGCATTCCAATAGTGGATAAGGACGGTATGCTAGTTGGTATTGTCACGAACAGAGACTTGCGCTTCGAGAAGGACAATTCAAAGTCAATAACCGATATCATGACTAAGGACCACTTGATTACCGTGAGACCTGATAGCGATTTGACAAAAGCAGAAGAAATACTGCAAAAGCATAAAATTGAAAAACTCCCTGTTGTCAATGACAATGGAATATTAGTGGGACTCATAACCTTTAGGGATATCATCAAAGTAAAGATGCATCCTCATAGCTGTAAGGATAAATATGGCAGACTGCGTGTAGCCGCTGCGATTGGAGTCACGGCTGATTCACTCAAACGAGCGGAAGCGCTTGTAGAAGCAGGAGTGGACGCCATAGTCATTGATACCGCTCATGGACATACCCAAGGAGTGGTGAATGTGCTTAAAGAGGTGAAAAACTTAATGAAGCATGTAGATGTAATTGTTGGAAATATCGCTACAGCTGATGGAGCAAAGTTCCTAGCTGATCATGGAGCTGACGCTGTCAAGGTGGGAATAGGTCCCGGATCCATATGCACCACACGTGTCATTGCAGGAGTCGGGGTACCACAGCTTACGGCAATTTTTGATGTCGCAGAAGGACTCAGCGGATATGACATCCCCCTCATCGCAGATGGTGGAGTGCGCTATTCAGGAGATTTGGTCAAAGCTCTTGCTGCTGGTGCTGGGTCCATCATGGTAGGTTCCATGCTCGCTGGAGTAGAAGAATCTCCAGGGGAGACTATAATCTATGAAGGCCGTAAGTTCAAAGCTTATAGAGGTATGGGGTCTATAGAAGCTATGCAAAGAGGATCTAAGGATCGCTATTTCCAAGATAACACAGATGATATAAGCAAATTCGTTCCAGAAGGCATTTCAGGAAAAGTTCCATTCAAAGGCTCGGTCTCAGAGGTGATTTATCAGCTCGTTGGAGGCTTGAGAGCGGGAATGGGATACTGCGGTGCTAAGGATATAATGGCTTTGAGGGAGAGCAAGTTCATCCGCATCACTGGCGCGGGTGTTAAAGAAAGTCACCCACATGATGTCTCCATTACAAGAGAGGCTCCTAATTACAGTTTCCGATAAGCTTCATATAGTTATTTTTGTCAGCCTCTTTGAAAAAGGAGAATGATTGGAATGTTTTTTGCCAACATCTGCAGTAGTATTTTTAGAATTTAACACATGAACAAAAATTTTCTCTCTCTATTGACCCTGTGCATAACCCTTAGCATTGGAGTCCAAGCTCAGAATTCGCCTACAATCATGACTATTGATGGCTCCCCCATCACTAAGAAGGAATTCGAGAATATCTACAAGAAAAACAACAGAGATAGTGTTGTCAATGTTGAAGCGTTGGATGAATACGTAGAGCTATTTGTGAATTTCAAGTTGAAAGTGGCTGAAGCCGAGCGATTGAAGTTGGATACATCTTTACAGTTCAAGTCAGAGCTTGAAGGTTATCGCAAGCAACTTTCTAGACCATATTTGGTTGACAACGTGAAAAAGGAAGAATTACTTCATGAAGCCTATGAGCGCATGAAGACGGAGATAGAGGCAAGCCATATCCTTATTAACGTTGCTGAGGATGCTAGCCCGGCTGATACTCTAGCGGCATACAAGAAAATTCAAAGCCTAAGGAATGAGGCATTGAAGTCAGAAGCTGACTTTGGGAAGATCGCTAACACGGAATCTGATGATCCTTCAGCGAAAACCAATAACGGATACCTTGGATATTTCACCGCGTTGCAAATGGTTTATCCTTTTGAGAATGCTGCATTTTACACGAAGGTGGGAGATGTATCAGAGATTGTTAGAACCAGATTCGGGTATCATATTTTGAAAGTGTCAGATAAAAGACCAGCACTTGGTGAGATTCAAGTAGCCCATATTATGGTTAAATCTACTGACCAAGACAATAAGGAACTTCAAGAAAAGGCAGCCGAGAA
>CALFHF010000173.1 GCA_937875855.1 uncultured Flavobacteriales bacterium | reverse complement strand
GATTGATTGAGTATAACACAATCACTGAGCTTAAAATCTACCCGAATCCAGCGGTAGATGAACTTTTAGTTAACTTTTCGTTGGCAGCATCAAGTATGGTATCTATTCGTTTGCATAATCAGATTGGATCAGAGGTAATGAGTCAAGAATATGGACTTCAAAATGAAGGACAGCATCAATTCAAGATTGATACAGCTGAACTTTCAACGGGTCTTTATCACTTGAAAATAGAAGTAGGTACTGAGGTATTGACCAAGAAAATTAGTGTGCTGAGGTAGAGCTTTTTCAAGCGGACATAAAATACTCTGCTGCGACAGCGATACAGGCTCCTAGTGCAGCATTCGTGAGGTAATCATATTCTTAACGCGAGGCCAAACGATAAGCACTGATGGAAGGCTTGCCAGCACAGCAACAAGTAATCCTGTGAGCCATGGGTCTATTCACCAAGAGACAAAGGGAATGATGATTCCAATAGCAGTCCAAAGCACAAAGGTGGACAGGATAGCAAATGGATACATCTTCTAAATATCATGGGGATAATGTCAAGCAGGCATGCGCACAGACCTATGAGAAGCGATGAAAATGTCAGGCATCTATAGGTATTAGTTTATCGGAATCATGATTTCTTCTTTCAATAGCTATCATCTTTCTAGCATCAAATCACATTCACCCTCAATTTCCTCCCTTTAATTCTCCCATTATCTAGGAGGGTAACTAACCGATCAGGAGTATCTGTTTTGACGCCTATAAAGGCGCAGTCTTGTTTCAGTTCAATCAATCCCAGTGCGTCTTTTTCTAGCTTCCCTTGTTTGAAAAATAGACCAGCTAAGTCGCCTTTGGAGATCTTATCTTTCCTTCCGCCAGAGACGAAAAAGGTTTCCCAATTCTCTCTTGATGTTGTCGATTTTTCAGGCCATATAGCATCTTCTAAACTTGGAATAAATTCAGGGAGAAGTTCTTGCTTCCATTTCATTACATAGGCTACACCGTCAGCATTCATTCGGGCCGTTCTTCCATTGCGATGGGTGAATTCATGAAGGCGACTTGGAAGCTGGTAATGCAAGATGTAGGCAATTTCAGGAACATCTATTCCACGCGCTGCTAGGTCAGTAGCAAGCAATGTCTTGTACGTTCCATTTCTGAATTTTATCAAGCTACGCTCACGGTCTTTTTGTTCCATATCCCCATGAAAACAACCATGCGGGATGTTATTTTCATCAAGAAACTCACTCGTTCGAGCTATACTTTCTTTGAAATTACAAAAGATGATTCCTGCCTGATTTCCAAGGTGTTCCATTACCTTAAGGAGCGTATTCAGCTTGTCTTTTTCAGGGGAGCTGATAAGCTTGAGCTGTAAATTAGGAACCCCTTCATCTGAATAATCTACCACTTTATGCTCTTGAAAATCTACAAATCCAGGTATACTTGATTTCTGTGTAGCAGAGGTGAGGATCTTCTTTTTTACGTTGGGCAATGCAAAGAGAATTTCGCTCATATCCTCAGCAAACCCAATCTCAAGTGATTTATCGAATTCATCCAAGACCAAGGTCTTTATATCCTCTGTGCTGAAGGTCTCTCTTCTGACGTGATCAGCGACTCTGCCAGGAGTTCCTATAACCACAGCTGGAGTATGGCTCAGTTCTATCTTGTCTTTAGAAATTGGACGACCGCCATAGACGGCATTACACTTGAATCCGCTTCCTATCTCCCGTAGGACTGTTTCTATCTGAATGGCCAATTCACGTGTAGGAGTGAGGATGAGAGCCTGAACATTTGGATTAGTAGGATCCAGTTCAGCAATCAGCGGAAGAAGAAAGGCCAAGGTCTTTCCTGTACCGGTGGCAGAGAGTAGGAGCACATTGGAATTGGAGTGAATCGCGGCATGCGCATCAAGTTGCATAGGGTTCAGCTTCTCTATACCCAATTTCTGCAGAATCTCCTTCTGGTTCTTTATCGCTTTTGACATGCTGCAAAGCTATCGAATAAGAAGGGATGTGGAGGGTATTCAAAGTTCAAGGATTGTACTGAGCGATGCCAAAGTCTTAAAGATTCAAAGATTTAAAGTTCAAGACTTGCTCAGAGCTATGCTGATGCTTTCTAAGATTTCTGGTTCCAAATTCCTAATTTCTGATTGGTGCCATAGTCTATGTCAATGCCCTCCATTTTCGTTTTAATTAAAAAAGAGAACCGCCACAAGACGATTCCCTTTTTTCAATTGTTTACCTGTAAGATTTTATCTCTTCTTCGAAGAAGTGTTGCTAGATCCTGCGCTGTTCGGGGCAGAACTTGATCCACGGCTGCTAGAAGAACTACTTCCTGCAGTGCTTCTTGAGCTGCTGCTAGAACGACTTGGCTGGCTTGCAGTCCCTCGGCTACTTGAGCTACTCGGTCTTGCTTGACTTCCATTATCCATAGAGCTAGAACTTGGTCTGCTCGTTTCTTTAGGACGTTCAGTACTGCTCGGTCGTGAAGTAGTCTGACCTTGTGGAAGAGTGCTCGGCTGCTGACGTGGAGCATCAGCTTGTGGGCGCTGAGTGCTACTTGGTCTGTTGTTGCTTTGCGCATTAGGCCTAATTGTGTTAGTAGCACTAGGACGTGTCGCACTTGCAGTGCTGGCAGTTTCATCACGTGATGAACTTGCGCTAGGCTTGGTCCAATCCTGTTTCACTTGCGGTCTGCTATTGTCCAGGGGACGTTGAGACACAACATTGTTTCCGCCTTTATCACTGCGTACATCTTTCGTTTGCAAGGCAGGATTTTGGTTAGAAGCTGTCGCAGTATTCCATTGACTTGCAGGTCTGCTGTTCGCAGTCGCCATGTCTTTGGTGTTTGCCGATGTTCCTTTCGTATTAGAGGCAGTGTAATAAGACGCAGGACGCGAAGTCTCTAAAGCCCTCTTATTTCTGTAGCCATCATTCCTCGCTGTAAAGCTTCGGTATGGATGATGATGAGCATAATCCTGACGTGCGGTTCTGTGATAGATTGCAGCGCAAGAAGCACTTCTCCTATAGCTCCTATAGTAATAGCTAGTATAGCCATAGTAATGATAAGAGTGAATGTGAGAGTAGTAATTGTAGTAAGAATATGGAGCCCAATAACTCCAATAACTAGGATAGAATCCCCATGAGAACGCAGAACACCATGGATTGATACGAGGTGCCCATAGGTATACGAATATCCTAGGTCTGTAATGATAGACCGGCTCTATGATATAGTCAGGGCCATACATGTATACGTCACCCACCACTTGCACACGGGGTTGTCCGCGCTCATCCACGTCCACGTCTATGGTGGCCACGTCTTGATAAAGGTCTTTTCCGACTACAGCTTGGATGGTGATTAGACGCGCATCGGCATCGGCATTTTCCATCACACGCAGATAATCTACGTAGCCATCCTCATTCATATCCAGATTGGATAATCTTGATTCGGGGTCATTCAGTCTTCTTTCGAAGTCCTCTAGATTCTCTGATTCTGCAAAGACAGCGGCTACTGCCTCCAGATCAAGGTGATCACTGATATCGCTACTCATCGCTTGGACGGTAGTGACATCTTGAGCGTAAGCGGATCCGAGGATCATCATGCTTACGAATAGGGTTCCAACTGCTTTTTTCATAACTGTAATATTAGTGTACACCAGGTATAAGGCAAGTGCTGTGCCAAAGATGTAAATAGCATCATATCAGTAAGTTGTATCCTAGATAATAGGCTTTTTCTAGCTTTATTGGAACGAATGTCCTATTTCATGAACAGCTAAATATTCGAGGCTTCTTCTTGAAATTTCGGACATATCCAAAGCTCAGTTCAGAGAAATCAGCCTGCCCGAGATTCGCATTCAAGTGTGCAGCTATGAAGAAATTATTAGTAGGAGAACGGCTGTTATTGAGCAGATAATATTTGAGTCCAAGTCGTGAAGAGATACTGCGTTTGAATTCATAATACCAAGTGAGTTCTCCGGGATAGAATACCTCGTCATAGATGAAGCCCTCGTTGAGTTGCCAATCAAGTTTATAGAAAGGTTTGTAGATATTCACGCCAATGCCGAGTTCTATTCCTACATGATCCAGCATCACTTCGCCTGAAGCCATGAAGCCAAGGCAGCTCGCATAGCCAAAGGCATTTTTCTGAAAATATGGCGCCAAAGACATCACCAGTGCTTCACCATTTTCAATGTAATCATAGTAATGCTCGTAGAAGCGATAATAAGCTCCAACACCTAGTTTGAAGGTGCCATTATAGATGCGCCCAGTAGATACTGAGAGGGTGTATACATCCTTGCGTTCGCTGAAGAATTCAGACAGTACATTCCTTCCGTTACTTGCAGAGAACGAAAAGAAACCTTGACGTTCTTTTTGCCTTCCTATGGACAAAAGCGGATTGAGATCAGATTCTGATTTTTTAAGATTGAGATCAGCAGATAAGCTGAGCAGATAGGAATTAAGGCCTTGATTGGGAAGGCGTGTATGGCCATTGGAATGATGGATGTATCCTATACCAATTTTCCATGAAGCAGGAGATCTTTTGACCAAGTCATAGGAAATAAAAGAACGGAAAGTCCAATTGAGATGGGTACTAATCGCGCGGTTATTCGGATTATTTTCCTTGTCATAGACAGTGTTCATATAAGAGCCTCCATATCCATAGAGGGCATTCCATCTGTCGCTTTTTTTCTGGAAAAGACTGAGTTCCATAGTCGGCATAAGTGAAAAGGCATAGCCTAGATCTTTGGAATTCCCGAAATCTATAAAGCCAAGGGAGAATCCCGTTTTGGGTTGATGTAATGACCTAGCCCATTCGCTTTTGCTTTGAGAAGAGCTTTTTAATAGGCTCAAGAAAAGACCTTTTTGTCCTGTTGATTTTGGAAAATATTTATTCGCAGGATGAGTATAGCCAACTAGGATTTCAGGTCTCAAGAAGAGAGTTGGTTCATGTGTATTAGAACCTTCTTGTGCCCAAAGACCGAGAGAGGGAAAGAGCAAGCAGAGCAGGAGTAATCGGAGCGGGAAGGAAGCCATCAGAAAAGGGGAGCAAGGTTGATTTTCTTGGCCAAGATAGGAAGAGTCTATGGCTTCACCTTGCCCAGGATGTCGTTCATCATATCCACCTGTACTTTTTGGATTTCTATAAGCTCTTGCTGCTGATGCATGATCAAGTGATCTATCTTTTCATGGAGCATACGTATTTCCAATTCTGATTTCAGGTTGATCATGTAATCCTGTTTGGAACGCTCCCTATCCTTCTCTTCTTGACGGTTCTGGCTCATCATGATCACAGGTGCTTGCATTGCAGCCAAACAGCTTAGAATCAGATTCAATAAAATGAATGGATAAGGGTCGAATCCTTTGTTGGTAAGCCAATAGGCGTTAAAACTGATCCAAATGAAAATGAATATGCCAAAAGAGATGATGAACGTCCAGCTTCTTCCGAAGGTGGCTACTTTATCGGCTACACTTTGACCCTATGAGCAATGCACCACCTCCAAATCCCAATACAGAATCGTCAGCCAGATAACCTCCTAGCTTCCTCTGTTAGTCCCATCCTTTTCAAGCCCGTAGACATAGGTGATGGAAGCGTATGCCTACGAAATCTTTGATTTTAAGAATTCACAGAAGCTCTATGAGGTCGGATATAGAGCAGTA
>CALFHF010000172.1 GCA_937875855.1 uncultured Flavobacteriales bacterium | reverse complement strand
ATGAGGAAATGAGCTATGGAATGATAGGTTATGTGATGACCAATCCCTCTATCCTGCAGGCTATTATTGCAATACCAAGCTACCTCTGCCCTTCATGAATATTGCATCTCAGAAAAACTTCATTGGTTTCTTTTACCTGGGTATGTATGCCAATAAGGAAGTCTATGATTGGTTCGTGATTGAGTATGGAAAGCGTGCTTCTTCTATACTAGATATGGGGGAAAGCTGCGTTCGATTCAAAAAACCAGAGCATCTTCTCTATGACCTGATTTCTGAACACTGCAAAAAATTCACGGTAAAACAGTGGATTGAAACATACGAGACTGCATTCAGGTAGTAATTAACCCCAGTAATTGGTTCAGATATACCCACTAAGTAACATTCCAGTATCAATAAGTGTCATAAAAGACCTAGCATCCATAGCCTTTTGCTTCGTAATCTTGTCTTCTGCTGAGATATTTCAAATCATCTCACTGAAGCGTAACTATTGATGAAGAAGACTCGTAAAATATCGCAAACAGCTAATTTTAGGAACTGCCTTTTTAGAGTTGTTGACCTTGTAAAAGAAGTGCTATGTGGAGAATGATGTTAATTGTGGTGTTGATGGCCAGTCAGGTCTTGAATGCTCAGCGTGATAAGAAACCAGAATGCGTTTTGGAAATGCAGATTCCAGACCGTTTGATGATAATTTCTGCCAGCACAAAGGAAGTGGTGTATCGTGATAAGAAAACGAATGCTATTCTAACCTTTACCAAAGTCTGTGTTACCGATTATGGATTCGATTTAAATTTTAATGCCGATCAAGTCTATCAAGAATTGAAAGGAGATCCTTCTTATAAGGATGCGAATATCATTAAGCACGTGCTTGGCTTTGCTGATTGTTATATCCTTAATTGGTCAAATTCAGAATACGCCCCTAACAGGAAGAATGACTGCAAGGCAATGGCCATGATGGACGTATGCGGGCAGTACTACACTTTTGAATTCAGTTTACCAGGTAAGAAGAAGGATGATGTCCTTTTCATGTTCAATGAGATACTGGCTTCTATTTCAACAAGCAAACAATAGATGTAGGTAACAAATAGTTGTTAAAATATTAGGACGGAGGCTTTAGGGCCTCCGTTTTGTTTTTTCTATCATTGAAGTACAGAAAACACATTATGAAAAAAGTTCTTTTCACACTAGCCCTTTTCGGACTGAGTACCTTTTCATCACAGGCTCAGGATGATACGACAGCAGCTGCCACTGAGGTTCACACCATACAGTCCACCTTTGATAACATCATTAAGGAATCCAATAACTATCAGGATTTCAAGGTCGTGCAGAGAAGGAAATTGGACGCGTTCATCAAAGAAGTGAACGATAGCCTGAATCTAGCCAAGGTCCACCTTGCACAAGAAGCTAAGGTAAAAGGAGAAGCTCAAGATCAAGTGCTGAAGCTTCGGAAGGACTTAGAAAAAGCTCAAGCTCAAGTCACTCAGGCAGAGAATGCTAGGGATAGGATCACCTCTGCTGGCATGCAAATGGAAAAAGAGAGCTTCTCTGCGCTTATGTGGGGAATAGTAATCGCTCTGGGTTTAGCATTGGCTCTTGTCCTCTTCAAATCACAATCAGCAAGCTCTGGTCAGAAGGATCTGCGTCATCGGCTCACCAATATAGAAGAGCAATTAAGCCAGACCAAGAAGAAGGCCTTGGAAAGAGAACAGGAATTAAAGCGAGAAGTTCAAGACTACGTGAACAAATTAGAGGCCCTCAAGCCACCACGCTGAATCCTGCCTTAGTTCGTGCTTTTCAGTTTGTTGTACTTGCTGATATTGGCCGGATCCAAGATCTGCAGGTCATTGAAGAGAATATTCTTCTCAACGGGAGGTGCTTCAGTATAGATATTCATGATTTCATCGGCCTTAGCCAGGAAGAAAATCCTCATGTTATAACTCAGCGGGCGTGTTTGATGCACTTTTCTTAAGCCTGCGATGCTACTTGTAATCGCAGCGCGAGACAGATTCGGATTCTCATACATCTTATCCATTCCTTCCATGTGATAGTCATAGAGCGTCTGACGCATTGGCTTAAAGGCTTGATGCAAGATGTTCTCTACAATCCAATAGCGGTTCTTATTGCTCTCAAAAGCCTTCCAACCCGTGCCTGATGCATTCTGGGCATTCACGACCACTTGTTGAGCCTTTGTGAAATGTGGCGTCCCTCCTTCTAATGCGAAACTGTCATAGTCCACTCCCAAAATGATGTAGGCATAATAGGCCAAGATAGAGCTGAGATTACTTCTATGTTGATCTAACTGAAACTCTAAGATAGTGTTCTCACTATATTCAAAATCAACGTCTTCGTCAATGAAATTCAACATGGGTGAATCATAACTTGAATTGAACACAATGCGGTTTGATTGAATCTGCAGCTGGCCCACATAGCGCGTATTGTTAGTCACTTCATCTACAGTAAGAAGAATGTTGCACTCTATGCGTTCATCAAAGCTATAGGTGTCACCCGTCCATTTCCTATCATTCATGAAATCCCGGATGGCGGTCTGCAAGGCATCTAAGACGCGTTTCTCCACATTGGATACCGTAGGTGCGAGGACCTGCACTCTGCAGTTCAATTCCTGAGCCTGGATATCCAGATTCATAATAATCATCAACGCTCCTAGTATCAAGTAGTTCTTCATGTCTTCAAATTTACAATCTCATTGACCAGATCCCTTGCCACTTCTGTCTTGGACTTCAGCGGAAAGTCTTTCTTCGTCCCATTCTTGAACATCATGGTCACTTGATTGGTCGCATGTCCGAATCCGGCACCTTTAACATTCAAGCTGTTCAATACTATCAGGTCTAAGTTCTTCCTCTCTAATTTTCCTTGTGCATTCTCCTCTTCATTGTCTGTCTCGAGTGCAAAACCAACCAATATCTGGTCATCACGTTTATGCTCGCCTAGGAATTTCAAGATATCCTTAGTCCGCATTAATTC
This sequence comes from uncultured Flavobacteriales bacterium, assembly GCA_937875855.1. Lineage (GTDB taxonomy): Bacteria > Bacteroidota > Bacteroidia > Flavobacteriales_D > JABDKJ01 > JABDLZ01. The sequence goes on along the minus strand of CALFHF010000172.1, from coordinate 1,948 downwards.
TATGGCCCATTCATTCTCAGCTTTTTTCACTTTAGATGTGGAGAACGTCACAGGCGTATAATCAGCCACTGCGGCTGACATAATGATAATCTGCGCCTCTTTCGATCGTGCCGTCACCTGCATGAACATATCTGAAGCAGATTTTACTCTGATAAAAGCTGCCATGCCTTCAGGCTCTGCAAGGCTCACTGGACCTGTAATTAGCGTCACCTCGGCACCTGCATCTCTTGCAACTTCAGCTATGGCAAAGCCCATCCTTCCACTGGAATGATTGCCTATGAAACGCACAGGATCTATGACTTCGTGTGTAGGCCCTGCTGTGATAATCAACTTTTTGCCTGTCAATGGCCCAATTATGTTGAAAAAATCCATTAGGCGCTTTGCTATCTCTTCAGGTTCTGACATACGTCCTTTGCCTGTCAATCCGCTTGCAAGTTCCCCAGACTCAGGGTCTATGACTTCAACTCCTCTTTTCCTTAAGATTTCCAAGTTGTCTTGGGTGCTCGCATGCGCATACATATCCAAGTCCATAGCTGGAGCCACCCAGACAGGGCAACGTGCAGAAAGGAAGGTGGCCATAAGAAGGTTATCACAAATCCCTTGAACCATCTTGGCCAAGGTATTCGCGCTGGCTGGAGCTATCAGTATGAGATCAGCCCACAGGCCTAGCTCCACATGATTATTCCAATCTCCTGAGGCTTCGTCTTCAGTAAATTTATAGAGTACAGGATTCTTGCTTAAGGTAGCGAGGCTGAGGGGTGTGACAAAATTACGCCCAGAATCAGTAAGGATGACTTTGACATCGGCTCCCGCCTTGATTAATTCTCTAACAAGATACGTTGATTTATACGCAGCAATACTCCCGGTAACTCCCAGGATAATCTTCTTGTTGCGTAGCATGGATAAGGTGTTAAACCTTATGACTCTAGCTTGCGCTGGTCAGCTTCAGGTCTTCTGTAATAGATCTCGTCCATTTCCATCTCCTTCATGGCGATAGCTGGAGGCTTAGGCAGCGCTTCATAATAGCGAGAGATCTCAATCTGCTCACGGTTCTCGAACACTTCTTCCAAAGAATCTTGAGTGGTAGCGAATTCAGAAAGCTTCTGAGTCAACTCTTCTTTTATGGTCACAGAAATCTGGTCAGCTCTCTTAGACATGATGACTAAGGTCTCATATACATTCCCTGTCTTCGCTCCGAAGTTCTTAACATCTCTAGTTACTGTAGTGCGCTCCGCGTCTGTGATCTTAATTCCCATCTCTGTGATTTTATTTTTTTTCTCTTATGCGTTCTAACTCTGCTAAAGCATTCCCGTACCAACGTTCTGCTTCATTCAGCCTGGAGCTTTCTCCGTAAGAGTCTACAAATTTATGATATGATTCGACAGTATCCAGTAGTCGCTCCTCTTTTTTAGCTTCTATGCTGTTGATTGCCAGTTCATAATTGCTTTCTACAATGAGAAAAAGCATGTCTTCTCTGAATCGGCTATCCGGATATGTTTTCATGGCATTCTCTAGGGCAATAACTGCGCTCTTATACCTACGAGTCCTGTAATACTGCTTCGCATGCTCGTATTCCTTGACCTCCAGTTTCTCTCTTAATTCTTTGATTATGCTGTTCAGCGTGTCTTTCTTGTTGGTATTAGGAAAACGCTCTAGGTGTAGCTGCATCTCAGCGATAGCCGTCTTTGTATCTCCCTGATCCAGAGAGTAATTAGGCGATTCTAAATACAAGCAATAGGCTCCTAAATAGGAACATTCCTCAGCAAACTCGCTATTAGGGAACGTCTTGACGAAATTCTTGAAATAATAGCTTCCTAGGATATAGTCCTTATCACAGTAGGTGCTTTTCGCATGATAATAATAGACCGGCTCACTCTTGGAAGTTCCTCTGACCAGAGGAATCATCTCCTCGAAAAGGATGGAAGATTTAAGGCAATCTCCTTCGTTA
>CALFHF010000171.1 GCA_937875855.1 uncultured Flavobacteriales bacterium | reverse complement strand
GCTTGCAAAAGAGTGTGTCTTAGCCAACGCATGGAGGAAAAAGAAAAATAAAAACGGCATATTGAAAAGTATATCATCAATAGCGCTAGCTGTACCAGTTCAGCTGGGAATAACTAGATCCTCTAAATGTGATTCCACATAAGAGCGTATGATCTCAGTTTCGCTATCCATAACCTCAAGATACTCTTGATCCAAAGGGTCAAAGGCGGGAAAGGCTTCATACATTTTAACGAATTCTTCTAAGCTAGTTTCTTTTTCAATCTCGGCACGGTGCTTTTCAAAAAGGGGAGACGCTTGTTCTATGAGAGCTTGGCAGTGCTTGGCACCCCACTCACCAAATACCTCAGCAAAGGGATTCTCAAAAATGTACGTTCCAAAACCGTTATGTATGAGCTGTATGAAACCTCCTGCTGCTACTTGGCTGTGAAATGCTGAAAAGGCCATCAAGCTATGCTGATTCATGTTCATGCTATCATGCAATGTACCATCAGCATCCTCAGCCAATCCCTGCTGAAAAGCCTCCAGAATAACATTCAGGTATACCAATGGGTCTTGAGCTGCCTGCAGCTTCTTCAAGGAGACGTTAGGGCGATACGTTGTCATGGTGCGAAGGAAGTGAATATCAGGGAATTCAAAAGCCATGACGAAGATCAAAAACGTGTTCTTCCAAGTGTCATAGCCATTGAACGAGCTTAGGAGATTTCTGCGAACTTCGCATTTGAATTCAGAACGATAATACTATGGCGCTTATTCCCCCCTTTTTCATCGACTCGGTTGTCGCTATTGGCGCAGAGAACATAGTGAATACCAAGACAGAGAAGAAATGGATAGGCACAGGATTCCTCTTCGGGAAGTTTCTTTCTGTACAAGCTGATGATCCTACGAAGAAATCGTACGCCTGCTATCTGGTCACTAATAAGCATGTCATAGAAAAGCACGAGCGAATCATCATACGTTTCAATCCGCAGAACGGTCAATCAGCTAAGGACTACGCCATACAGCTTAAGTCTATGCCTGACAAGAAACACTGGGCAGGTCATCCAGATAAGGGAACTGATGTGGCTGTGATACCTATGAATCTGAAAACATTAGAAGATGCCGGAATGAAATTCGGGTTCTTCAAGTCAGATATGGATGCCTTCAACACAGCCACCATGGAAAGGCTAGGAGTGGGAGAAGGGGACTTCACGTATACGCTTGGCTTCCCCATGGGAATGATGCCAAGTGACCGTCAGCATGTGATTGTGCGCAGCGGAATCATTGCTCGTATACGTGATGTATTCGAAAAGCGCAGCAGTTCCTTTGTGGTAGATTCTATGGTGTTTCCTGGGAATAGCGGAGGCCCAGTCGTTTTCAAGCCTGAGGCGATCAGCATTCAGCCCAATGCGCCTATCAAACAAGCTGCGCTCATAGGTATAGTGAAAAGCTACATTCAATATACTGATGTGGCCATAAGTCAGCAGACAGGAAGACCCCGTGTGATTTTTGAAGAGAACTCAGGTCTGGCCAATGTAGAGACGGTAGATAAAATTCTGGAAACCATAGCGAATGCTGAATCTACTGGCAAGCATGCATAACTAGGTGAGAATAGGAGAGCGTAGATTTTGGTAAAGCATACCTTTACGCCTTCCTAATGATCATAGTCCGTTTCGGATTAAAAAAAACTTCTAGGATTTAAGAGAATGACACTTGATTTCATTGACAATATCAATGAGTATGGCGATAACATCGTCAGGCTGTATGGGTTCGATAAGGCCCAGGCGGTGCTATTCACTGAAGCCGTGAAGCAGACCATTCTAGTAGAAGGTAAGGAGATGGATCTTTCCTATTTTGATTTCATCTTTCTAAGAAATTGCAATCTCATCCTTCGCATAGCAGAAGAAGATGCAGGAATTACCAGCACAGATAAAGTCTATTTCTATTGTGACCTTACACTAGAGAGTTACGCGCAGATGATCGTTCTATTAGAACCTTTCTGTAACCGAGAGACAAAGGGGTTTCAGTATCTATATGATATAGACAGCTTGACTGATTTTCTCTTTTCTCCAGGAGGAACATGGTGAATCGATTATTGGACTGAGAATTTTACTACTGAATGACAAGTGATGCAAATCAATTCTCAATACTGAACATGGGCGCTAATTTAGATGTGAATCTTGAGAGAAATTGGATGAATGTTGGTACTACTATGGGGTTCTGAGGAGACATAATGTACACGGGC
>CALFHF010000170.1 GCA_937875855.1 uncultured Flavobacteriales bacterium | reverse complement strand
CCTATAGATTAGTCTTATTCTTCAGAACAGGTGAAGATATTCAAGATTGGATCAATGATGGTATACAATTCAGGATTGAGCGAAGTGAGCAGTCATACAAGTCTAATTCTCAAGGTATCCTAGAGCCAAAATTCAATATCGACCAAATCAATCGCCCAATAGAATGAGAGCCTTTCTTCGTGAACTCATGTGGCCTGTTATAAGGTTCATAATGCGGGTCATTGGCCTGAACCCCCTGACGTTTGCTCATAGCGAGATGGGTATCATGGAATCAGATATCGAGAAAAATGGCGAAGCTTTTTTATTGGAACAATTGTCACAATCCGATAATCAAGATTGGGTATTTTTTGATGTAGGTGCTAACATAGGAAAGTATTCCACGCTTATAAAAAAGCACTTCCCAAACGCCACGGTACACGCCTTCGAACCAAATCCAGCAGCTTATGAATTCCTCATCAAAGTGCCTGATATTAATCATTATAATGTAGGGCTGGGTACGAAAAAAGAGTCTCTACCCCTATATACTCCTTTTGAATCAAAAAGTGGGAGTCATAGCTCATTGGTTCCAGAGTCTTTGATTTGGGGCAAGGCGGAACATATCCAAGAAGTGAGGCTTGACACCTTAGCTCACTACTTCAATGAGCTTAACCTAACTCATATTGATTTCATGAAAATGGACGTAGAAGGATATGAAATCGATGTCCTTCTAGGAGCTGGAGAGCTAATTGAGAAGATACGTTTCATCCAATTCGAGTTCAATCATCATCTTATCTTCCGAAAAATGTACCTGCTTGACTTCTATACAATCCTAAGCAACTTTGATTTCTATCGAATAACCCCACGAGGACTTAAGCAATTGGCTTCATATGAACCTGTAAATGAGATCTTCCTTATGCAGAATATACTTGCTGTTAATAAGTCTCTAGTTGGAAAACCTGAATTGTCTTTTCTGAAGTTTCGAAAATCGTAGACCTACTATAATCTTTGATATTGGATTGTGCGAAGGAGAAAGTTCCATTGGCTATAAGTCCCGTTTTCCAAAAGCTATGGTCTATGCGTTCGAGCCACTCCCAGATAACATAGTATTGATTAAACGCAACTTTAAGAACTCTGGTTATAAAGGCCTCTTCCTAAGTGAGGTTTGCCTATCAGATTCCGTGAGTTTCGCCACTTTCAATGTTTCCTCAAGAGAGCCTGATAGCGTTAAATTGAGTGATTACACTGAACTAAGCTACTGGCATAAGAGTTCATCGCTACTCGCACCAGGCGCAATTGAAGATCACTATATCTGGTTAGAATTCGAGAAGAAAATACAGGTCTCCACTACCACACTTGATCTCTATTGCAAAGAGAAAAATGTCTCATATATTGACTTCATTCACATGGATGTACAAGGTGCTGAACTCATGGTCTTAAATGGGGCATCAGCTCACATGAACAGCATTGATATTATCTGTATGGAGGTTTCATCTGTAGACATATACAAGGACCAACCGCTAAAGAGGGAAGTGAATGACTACATGAAAAGCTTCGGGTACTTCAAGGCCTTGGATATAGGAGATTACGTAACTGGAGATGAGCTCTGGATTAGGAAAGCATACATGGACACTCTTCCTCAAGAAACACAACGCGTGCTTAAATCAGAGCATGTGAAGAGCTCCATTTCTTTCAGAATAAACTCGATTATTTCTTCCTCTAGAAAGTATTTATCAAAAAAAAAGGCGGATTCTCGGGAGCTCTACGAAGTAGGCATAAAGTCTACTCAACTTTTCAATATTACTCTCGAAATCCTTCGAAATCTAATTCCTCAGTACGTTGTTTCTCTCTTATCTTCTTTACGAACTCATGCTCGAACAAAAGCAAATCTTCTTGACTCAAATTAATAGGCTTCTTGCGTTCTGTCGTATGTTCTGGAAATAATACTTGCATTTTTTTCAAGTCTTAATAAACCAGCCTTTCAATGCATTTCCTATGTTGAAAAAATTCAAAATTTCATTGACCAAAGCCTTGATGCTAAGTAGAATCACGCTTCCTTCTACGCTCTCTCTCATGCCTGCCGAATCCGTATTTCCTGAATATTTTTCGGATGCTTTGAATTTTGAAAAATCAATATTAGTCGCCTCCATTTTCCTAGTCTGAAAACCCTGAGCTTCGAACAAAAGTCTCAACGTACGAGCAGTGTAATACGATATATGCTCAGGATATTCAATGATATCATATGCAGGTCCAAGTACGAATCTTTCTATGCAATTGAAGTTAGGCGTTGTGATATAAAGCAGTCCTCCCTTTCTCAAGAGTTGATGAAAATTCAAGCTCTCTTCTAGGGGATTGTTTATGTGTTCAATCACTTCAAATGAAGTAACAATATCAAATTGTCCTGCCTCAAAATCATTTAGATTCAAAGGGCCTTTCTTCATGTCAATCCCGTTGGACCTGCAAAACCCTACTGCGTCATCAGTGAATTCAGTTCCGAAAACATTCCATCCTCTCTTCTTGGCCTCTAGCAGGAACAGCCCATTCCCACAACCTACATCTAACAGATTATTAGCACTTCTGAATTCTTCAAATCGATCGAGTAAGACAGCATATCTTTTCTTAGTGAGCTCTGGAAGCTCTGTTACTCTAGGATAGTCAACGTAATGACTTTGAAGTTCTGACAACTCAGGAATGCGAGATGAAAAGACAAACCCGCTGGATTTAGACTTCACTAGATAGTCTTTTTCATATCCCTTAAGCGGAACTAAATCTTCTGCTCCGGTAATCAAGCATGCCTTATGACTTCTATATGCACTGGAAGCTTCCATAGTTACGTGCGCAACCTACAATAGACATCTCCAAATCCCGTGTTCAAGAACTCATCCTTATGGACAACCTCCATGAACGCATCAAACGTCAACCAAGTGTCCCTTGATAACAGCATGCTTTCTCCTTCAGAAAAATTGAATTCATAACGAGGACTTAGCTTATGCAATGTGTTAAGACAATCGAACATTATCTCTTTCATGTCAGGGGTGTTGTATTCAAAGGAGATACACTGAACCGGTTGCTCAAGACCCTTCAATACTTCTAGCTCGAATCCCTCCACATCTATCTTTATAAAAGCGGGGACACCATACTGCTGAATTAACTTCGATAAAGTAGTGACTTCAACGAGTTTTGATGTCTTCCATTTGGCATTAGCGAATCTGGTCTTGCCCACCGTATCCACATAATCCTTAGACAGAGAAGTGAGCGTGTGAGAATCTGACACGAATAAGTCTAAGTGTCCTGGTTGAGACCCTGCAGCCTTGTTCTCAATAGTGATTTGAGTTCCAAATTTCTTTCTTAAATATCTACAACAGAAAAGTTGAGGCTCAACTGCTATGACCTTAGCGCCAATGCAGAGGAAAGAGCTTATCCTATTCCCAAGGTTTGCCCCTACATCAAAAACCAGACTCTTTGAGTCAATGAACTCTGAATAGAATTCAGTTCTGCGATTGATTGCTTCTAGTTCTCGTTTATAATGGACGTTGTTTAGGGCTTTATTTTTCCAATCGGCCAAGAGATAGGTATACTCCTCAGGTAAGACGCGTGAAACTATGTGTTTAATCAGGCTCATTTTATAATCAACTACTAATGCCTATTTCCGCCAATTTAGCTTCAAAGGAAGCCTTTTCACTCTTGAGCAATTGGATTAACCTAACTCCTGTCATGAAATTCCCCCACATCGTAAATGTACTTGGAGGGCCAATGACCAAATCGCAAGCGCTCAAGGCATACATGTCTACTACGGCTTTTCCTTTTCCTATAGAAACGTTCAATCCTTCAAAAATGGAAGCATCAATATCTGCATTGGAACACACAAGAAAATGAACCTCATTTTCAGAATAGAAATCCTTCACCCTTTTCATATAGTCTCTATACTCTGTGAGTTCAAAAAAATATTTACCTCCTTCAAATGTCTCATAATCTCCCTGTCTTATATGCACACCCACATTCAAAGCGCTTGAAGAAAGGTTCTTTTCAACATACTCATCAAGTTGTTCTTGATTCGAAGCGCTCAATGAAAACATGGCTCTAATAGCATTCTTATGCTTAGCCATATTCTCTTCCCCTCTATAAAGCCATCCAGAGATGAAATTATACTTTGAATGGGTCAGACTTATGTCAGTGTCCAAGCCATAACTCTCTCCTTCTGCTAGAGATTTTACACTGAAGAATGAATTATTAATCTTCAACTTTCTGCAGAGCTTCAGCATGAGGTTACTTAATTCATAGGAATTCAAAATACTTCGCTGCGGAGACACTAAACTATCCAGTTCCTTATTCCCTGTTGAAAGCTTGAATTCATTTTCATGAATTCTAAAGGCTGGATTAATTAATCTCACATGATGTCTAAGGCAAAACCCCATGAGGTGAGCATAGAGAAATAGCAAATTCCCTAATTGGCCTGGTCTATCTGCCAGTATGAGTTTTTTTTTTGAATTCAAACTAAAGGGAGTTCAATGCCCGCAAGGTAGAAAATCAACAGATAGAATCCCTAGCAAGCGCAGCAATCTCACTTCCCATGGATGAAAATTATACTTTTACTCTTCCAGACATACATCTAAGCCCTCTTTTTTGAATTCTCCAAGAATCACTGTTATCACTCCTACCTTTCAACAAGGTCGATATATAGAGGCAACTATTCGTTCAGTGCTCGACCAAGGCTATGAAAACCTAGAGTTTATGGTCATTGATGGCGGATCAACAGATGGCACACTTGACGTCATCAAGAAGTATGAAGGTCAGCTACATTACTGGGAAAGCAAACCTGATAAAGGTCAAAGTGAAGCCATTAATAAAGGACTAACCAGAGCGACCGGTCAGATTATCACTTGGCTTAATAGCGATGATCAACTTGCAGAAGGAACTCTTGAGAGAGTATCGAAGCTATTCTCACCGCAAATAGGACTGGTTTATGGTGATACTCAAGTGGTTCTGAACAGCGGGAAATCTTGGACGAATAAAGCCGACCCAAAGGACTTCAGTGCTCAAATGATGGGCGGAATGCCCTTTGCACAGCCCTCATGTTTCTTCAATGGAGACCTCATAAGAGAGCATAACTTGCATGTAAATGAAACTCTTCACTATGGCATGGATTATTATTTCTTTCTTCAGATATTCTGCTTGTCTGATGCGATATATGCTCCTGGATTAATGTCTCATTACCTATTTCATCCACAAAGTAAATCGTCTCTCGAGAATGGGAAATTCGCTGATGAGTGGGCCAGAATCTATGGCTCTTTCTTGCGCGAGATGAAGATGGAGAATAAGCACGAAGTGAGGGCATTTATGAAACAAGACCTTGATGTTCTTCCCTTCAAGATCAAGAAGAACTTCAGTGAATCAGATGCGCAGAACTCCTTCTTTCATTTTCTGAATAACCAGATGAAATTCCGTTATGAAAATCTGGAGCTAAAAATGACCAGAGCGTTACTGAAGAAAATCCAAGAAGATTTCCCCGTGGAATTTAAGATCAAAGGCTATCAGAAAATAAAATTGAGAACCTATTTACCAAAGTCAGTAATCCGATCATTTAGAAATAAACAAATCAGCTCTTAAGGTGGGACCATTTTTCAGCATAGTAATTCCTAGCTATAATAGA